>JBJOMA010000065.1:0-12230 GCA_046052625.1 Bacteroidota bacterium | reverse complement strand
CAGGCGGAGTTCAAGCGTTTCCTGGACAACTTTGACAAGAACGTCGAATCTTTCAATAACCTTCAACGCGAAAAATTCCAACAGCTCGAAGAGAAGCAATCACAACTCATCACAGGTACCGAAAAGAAACTCGAAGAGATGCGTGTCACCGTGGACGAGAAACTGCAGAAGACCCTCAGCGAACGTCTTGGACAATCATTCGAGATCGTAGGCAAGCAACTGGAAAGCGTACAAAAAGGACTGGGTGAAATGCAGTCCATCGCTTCCGATGTCGGCGGACTGAAAAAGGTGCTCAGCAATGTCAAACTCCGGGGCAACGTCGGGGAAGTGCAACTGGCCATGCTGCTGGAACAGATCCTTGCTCCATCGCAGTACGATGCGAACGTCAAGACGAAGAAGGGCAGTTCCGATCCGGTTGAATTCGCCATCAAGCTGCCCGGTCGTAGCGACGAGGAGAACAGTTTCGTTTATCTGCCCATCGATGCCAAGTTCCCGAAGGACACCTACGAAGCACTGTTGAACGCCTATGATAACGGCTCCTTGGAGGAAATCGAAGCCGCTACCAAGAACCTGGAGGGAGTCGTCAAGAAGATGGCGAAAGATATCTGCGACAAATACATCGATCCTCCGAACACCACCGACTTCGCCATCCTGTTCCTGCCTTTCGAAAGTATATATGCGGAGGTGATCCGTCGCAGCGACCTCGTCGACCAGTTACGCAACCAATTCAAGATCACGGTAGCGGGCCCGACCACATTGGCGGCATTGCTCAACAGCCTTCAGATGGGCTTCCGCACATTAGCCTTGCAGAAGCGCAGCAGCGAAGTATGGAAAGTCCTGGGGACGGTAAAGACCGAGTTCGAAAAGTTCGGCGGGCTGTTGGAAAAAGCACAGCGGAACATCCAGACCGGACTGGGCCAACTCGATGATGTCGTCGGTACGCGCACCAAGGCGATCCAGCGACAGCTTCGTAATGTGGAAACACTTCCCGCTTCCGAGGGAGCACCTCCGCTGCCTGAACTGGGACTGGAGATGACAGAGGAGGATCGTTAGCAGTTACCGGTTTGCAGTTCCCGGTTTACAGTTCGCGGTAGTGGTCTAAAAGCGGAAACCGGATACCGAAATCAGAAAAGTCTGTTTTCAGTCGATTTTCGGCCGTTTACCCCTTTGACCCGTATGGGCTTTTTCGTACCTTTGCAGCCCCCCGAAATAGTTGAAAACGAGCTTTCTGGGGAAACAAAAGCACCATGGAGCAGCGGAATGTCAAACTCTTCTCGGGAACAGCCACCCACTACCTGGGCGAGCAGATTGCGGCCTCTTACGGATTGCCGTTAGGCGAAGTGAGTGTCACCCGCTTTTCCGACGGAGAATTCTCACCGTCCTTCAACGAGTCCGTCCGCGGAAACGATGTCTTCATCATCCAGTCGACGTTTCCGCCGTCTGATAACCTTATGGAGCTGCTGCTGTTGATTGATGCCGCCAAGCGGGCATCTGCACATTATATCACAGCCGTCATCCCCTATTTCGGTTTCGCTCGATCTGACCGTAAAGACAAGCCCAGGGTAGCTATCGCCTCCAAGCTAGTCGCCAACATGTTGCAGGCGGCCGGTGTCACGAGGATCATCACCATGGACCTGCATGCTCCGCAGATCCAAGGCTTCTTCGATATACCCGTCGACCACCTCGAGCCCTCCTCGCTCTTCGTACCTTATATCGAGTCGCTCAATCTGCCGAAACTCACCTTTGCGGCACCTGACATGGGCGGTGTGAATCGGGTACGGGGTTACGCGAAGAACTTCAACGTCGAGATGGTCATCTGCGACAAGCATCGCTCCAAGGCGAACCATATCGCCGAAATGACGGTGATCGGAGACGTTGAAGGCCGCGACATCATCCTCATCGACGACATCGTAGATACCGCCGGAACACTTACCAAAGCGGCCGAAATGCTCTTCGACAAAGGGGCACGGAGCGTACGCGCCTTCTGCACCCACCCGGTGCTTTCCGGCAAGGCATATGACCGCATCGAGGAGTCCCGCCTCACGGAACTCGTTGTCACCAACACTATCCCGCTTAAGAGGGATTCGCCGAAGATCAAGGTGCTGAACTCCGCCGAACTCTTCGCACGCATCATCCGCCGCGTTTACGTCTACGAAAGCATCAGCGAACTGTTCATCTGATTAGAAATCCTTTAACCCTAAATACATACTACAATGAAGTCAATTACAATCAACGGTGACTTGAGAGCAGCTCAGTCGAAGCAGGAATTGAAAAAACTGCGAGCAGAGGGTAAAGTACCGTGCGTCCTGTATGGTGGAAAAGAACAAGTCCACTTCAGTGCGCCGGTGCTTGACTTCCGCCATCTGGTGTATACGCCCGAAGTATACATCGTTAATGTGAATGCAGGTGGTAAAACCTACACGGCCATCATGAAGGACCTCCAGTTCCATCCTGTGACCGACAAGATCATGCACATCGACTTTCTCGAGTTATTCGACGACAAGGCGGTCAGCATGGCCGTACCGATCAAGATCACGGGCAACTCTGTCGGCGTCCGCGCCGGTGGCGTACTGGTGAACAAGATGCGTAAACTCAACATCTCCGCGCTTCCGAAGCATCTGCCGGATTATGTCGAGGTGAAAATCGACGACCTGAACATCGGTCAGGACATCCGCGTCCGTGACATTTCCGTGGACGGTGTGACGTTCCTCGATTCCCCGAGCAACGTGATCGCCGGCGTGAAGACGACGCGTAACACGGCCGCGGCAGCTCCTGCAGAGGGCGCACCGGCTGCGGCGGCGGCTCCGGCTGCTGCTGCGAAAAAGTAAGCAGCGATCCGTTCGCTTAATGCTACCAAGCCGTCCCGCTCAACCGGGACGGCTTTTTTCTTTTTCATGTCGAGACGCATATCCGTTATCTTCGCTGAATGAAATTCCTGATCGCCTGCCTGGGCAATATCGGACCTGAATATGCGAACACCCGGCACAACATCGGATTCCTGGTAGCCGATGCCCTCGGGCGGGAATTAGCCAAAGAAGAGCCCGCCCCATTCAACAGCGACCGTCTGGCCGATGTGGCACATCTTAAATTCAAAGGCAAGCAGCTGGTCGTCATCAAACCGACCACGTTCATGAACCTGAGCGGTAAAGCCGTCAATTACTGGATGCAGGCGGAAAAGATCACCGCACACAGCCTGCTCGTCATCACCGACGACCTTGCGCTTCCTTTCGGAACGCTGCGCGTCCGTAAGAAAGGCAGTGACGGCGGACACAACGGGCTGGCAGATATCATCCGGACGCTCAATTCACAGGAGTTCGCTCGTTTACGGTTCGGCATCGGCGCCGACTTCTCCAAGGGAAAACAGGTCGACTATGTATTGGGGGAATGGTCGAAAGAGGAGCAAGACGCACTGCCCGAACGAATCGACAAAGCGGTTCAGATCGTCAAGAGCTTTGTCACCATCGGCATCGACCGCACGATGTCGGATTTCAATAATAAATAGGTGGCGAATAAAGGCTTGGTTACTGGTTGCAGGTTCCAGGTTCCAAGTTCCAGGTTCCAAGTTCCAAGGGTGGATAAACGACATGCGGGGAATTCGACAGAGCGGTATGAAAACCTTTTGAATTCGGCTCAAAAACAAGGTAGGAATCGATGGAATTTTACCTAATTTTGAAGGATACTAAAAAACACTGCATGAAAAGAATCTTTACGCTCCTTGGTCTGTTCCTTGGTCTGACGCTGGCCGCATCCGCCCAGTACAACCTTGTCATCAACGAATTGGATTATGACAACTTCCGTCCCAGCCAGGATTCAGCAGAGTTCATCGAACTGTACAATAACGGAACTGCAGCCTTCGACCTTGCCGACTTCGCCATCGTATTGGTGAATGGTGCAAACAGCGGTGCAGCCGTCTACAACACTATCTCGTTACCTACCTATTCGCTGGGGGCAGGCAGTCATTATGTCATCTGCGGCAACTTTAATGGCGGATTCGTTCCGAACTGTAACCAACAGATCAATCAGACCTCGAGTGTAGGATTCATCCAAAACGGTTCACCGGATGCGATTGCTATCATCCATTTGCCGGATTCCTCTATCGTAGACGCTCTCAGCTACGAAGGAACAGTACCCGGCTATGTCGAAGGAACCGGTGTACCGCTGGCTAACAGCGACACCATTAACATGAGTGACACCGTCAACGCTCCTTATCTCGGCATTTGCCGATTCCCTGACGGTGCCGATTCGAACAACGACTCCCTCGACTTCATCCGTGCCTGCGTCACTCCCGGCGCGGCGAATGTAAACACCGCCACCGGTTGCCAGAACCTCAATTCCGTTCCTTCCATTAGCGTGAATAACCACCTTGTGGCCTTCCCTAATCCCGCGCGTGAAAAAGTCACACTGATCGGATTGCCCTCCTCCAACGCAGAATGGACAATAAGCATCCTCGACATCACCGGTAAAGAGGTATACAACAGGAATTCCTATCCTCAGAACCGCACGCTTCAGATAGATGTATCCGATATGATCAACGGTGTTTACATCCTGAATGCATCCAGCCCTGAACACCCTTCTTTCAAAGGTTGCATCAAACTGGTCGTCCGTCATTGATCAAACAACCGCTTCACCATAAAGCCCGCACGGTACATCCTGCGGGCTTTTCTTTTATCCGACTGAACTTCTTTCTCAATCGGCGGTTGTATTCTTGACGCTAGCTGTCCGCTTCATGTCCGCTTCCTGTACATTCGTCTTTCCGCACCAGCTTTTCGAACGTCATCCGGCGGTCTGCGCAGGACGTACGGTCGTGCTGGTGGAAGATCCTCTTTTCTTCCGTCAGTACGCCTTTCATCGACAGAAGCTGGCCTTCCACCGTGCCACGATGCGGATATATGAAGCGCGGCTTAAAAAGTCAGGTGTCGATACTTTGTACATTTCTCAGTCTGAAGCAGAGGCCGATACCGGTGTGTTGTTCCGAAAACTCCGATCAAAGGGCATCAAGGAAGTTCATGTCTGTGATACTACCGATTATCTTTTGGAACGACGGTTGAAACGTCATGCAGAAGCCACCGGCATCCGGTTGGTACGTTATGAAAATCCCAACTTCCTCTCCAGCGTCGAACAGGTAACGGATTATTTCAAAGGGAAGAAACGGTTTTTCCTGACTGAATTCTATATCGCCGAACGTAAGCGGTTGGATATTCTGCTTGTACGCGGCGAACCCGTCGGAGGGCAGTGGACCTACGACACGGAGAACCGGAAAAAAATGCCTGCCGGGACATTCGTGCCTCCGCTTCCATCGGCAGCCCACTCTGATATCCTGAAAGATGCCCTGCAATCGATTGCACGGGAATTCCCTTCCAATCCGGGTTCATTGAACGAGTTCGTCTATCCGATCGATTCCGTTTCCTCCGACAAATGGCTGGATGATTTTCTGGAACGTCGTTTCCGCTACTACGGGGATTTTCAGGACGCCATCGTCAAAGAGCAGGCCTTCCTGTTCCACAGCATCCTGACCCCGATGCTGAATATCGGATTGTTGGATCCGCGCACTGTCCTCGAGAAGGCCATGGAAGCCGCTACCGAATACCGTGTGCCTCTGAATGCGCTGGAGGGCTTCGTGCGGCAGGTGATGGGATGGCGCGAGTTCATACGCGCCGTATACCAGTTGCGCGGTGTGGAGCAGCGTACGCGCAACTACTGGGGACACACACGCAAGATACCCCGTTCGTTCTACGACGGCACCACCGGTATTCCGCCGATCGATGACGCCATCCGCAAAGTCCTTCGCTACGGCTATACGCACCACATCGAACGGCTGATGGTTCTCGGGAATTTCATGGTCCTTTGCGAATTCGATCCTGATGAGGTGTATCGTTGGTTCATGGAACTCTTCATCGACGCCTACGACTGGGTCATGGTGCCGAACGTATATGGCATGAGCCAGTTCGCTGACGGCGGACTGATGAGTACGAAGCCTTACATTTCCGGATCGAATTATATCCTCAAGATGAGCGATTACAAAAAAGGAGAATGGTGTGAGATCTGGGACGCCCTATTCTGGCGGTTCGTATCGGGCCATCGTGATTTCTTCCTGAAGAATCCGCGCATGAGCATGATGGTACGGCAAGCGGACAAGATGGATCGGGCGCGTTACTCGGAACTGATGGACCGGGCGGAGCGATATCTTCTGTCGCTGGACGGTTCTAATCAATAAAAAAGCCGCTCCTTTACTGAAGCGGCTTTCCGTGTTTTTCTGTTGATGGCATCAGCTGCCGCAGGCGATACAGCTATCGGGATCGTCGAGCGAACAGGCCATCTGTGCCATGGCTTCCTCGCGGGTGATGTTGGCCGCACCTGGACCTTCCGAAATCGTATAAGCGGAAGTCTTGGTATCCTGTTCGACCTGCTTAAGGATGGTCTGATCGACGGTGAACTTGATGGCATCAGCGGCCGACTTGGAACGCAGGTAGTACATACCCGTCTTCAGTCCTTTTTTCCAGGCATAGAAATGCATGGAGGTGAGCTTGGCGAAGTTCGGATCCGAGATGAAAATGTTCAGCGACTGGCTCTGGTCGATGAAGGCACCACGGTCAGCGGCCATGTCGATGACGGCGCGCTGTTTGATTTCCCAAACCGTCTTGTAGATCTCTTTGAGATCCGCCGGGATTTCAGGGATGTGCTGGATCGATCCGTTGGATGCGATGATCTTGCTCTTCATCGATTCGTTCCAGAGACCGGCTTTCACCAGGTCCTTCAGCAGGTGCTTGTTGACGATGGTGAATTCGCCGCTCAATACACGGCGGGAGTAGATGTTCGAGGTATAGGGCTCGAAGCACTCGTTGTTGCCCAGGATCTGGGAAGTGCTGGCCGTCGGCATGGGCGCCAGGAGCAGCGAGTTGCGGATGCCGTAACGGACCACGTCGCGCTTCAGGCTGTTCCAATCCCAGCGGTTGGTCGGGGTGACGTTCCACATGTCGAACTGGAAGATCCCCTGAGAGGTCGGAGAACCCTGGAAAGTTTCGTAAGGACCGAAGAGCTTGGCTTCCTCCATGGAAGAAGTCATCGCCGCGAAGTAGATCGTCTCGAAGATGTCGCGGTTCAGCGCACGGGCTTCGTCACTGTCGAACGGCATGCGGAGCAGGATGAACGCATCGGCCAATCCCTGCACACCGAGACCGATCGGGCGATGACGCATATTGCTGCGACGGGCCTCTTCGACCGGATAATAATTGATGTCGATGATCTTGTTGAGGTTACGCGTAATCACCTTAGTGATATCGTACAAACGCTCGAAATCGAATACTCCGTTGTTGACGAAGCGGGGCAGCGCGATGGAGGCCAGGTTGCAGACGGCTATTTCGTCAGGCGCGGTGTACTCGACGATTTCAGTACACAAGTTGGAACTCTTGATGGTTCCGAGGTTCTTCTGGTTGCTCTTTTCATTGCACGCATCCTTGTAGAGGATGTACGGCGTTCCGGTCTCGATCTGGGATTCGAGGACGGCAAACCAGAGCTCTTGTGCCTTGACCGTCTTGCGGGCACGGCCTTCTCGCTCGTAGCGCGTATAAAGCTCTTCGAATTTCTCACCATAACAGTCAGCGAGACCGGGTGCTTCGTTCGGGCAGAACAGGCTCCACATGCCGTCTTCTTCAACACGTTTCATGAAGAGATCCGGAATCCAGAGGGCATAGAAAAGGTCGCGGGCGCGAAGCTCTTCCTTGCCATGGTTCTTCTTGAGTTCGAGGAATTCGAACACGTCTGCATGCCACGGCTCCAGATAGATGGCGAAGGATCCCTTGCGCTTGCCTCCGCCCTGGTCGACATAGCGGGCGGTATCGTTGAACACGCGTAGCATCGGGACGATGCCGTTGGAGGTGCCGTTAGTGCCGCGGATGTAGGAGCCGGTGGCACGGATGTTATGGATGCTGAGACCGATTCCTCCTGCTGATTGGGAGATCTTGGCGCAGTTCTTCAGGGTGTTGTAAATACCATCGATGCTGTCGTCCTGCATCTGTAACAGGAAGCAAGAAGAAAGCTGGGCTTTGGGCGTGCCGGAATTGAAGAGGGTCGGGGTGGCGTGGGTGAACCAGCGCTCGCTCATCAGGTTGTAGGTCTCGATGGCGGCATCGATATCGTGTTTATGGATGCCGACGGCTACACGCATGAGCATGTGTTGCGGACGCTCGGCGACTTTGCCGTGCATCTTGAGGAGGTAGGATTTCTCCAGTGTCTTGAATCCGAAGAAGTCGTATCCGAAATCCCGGTCGTAGATGATGGTAGAGTCGAGGATCTCCTTGTTGTCCCAAATGATCTGGAACACATCATCGGCCACCAGCGGTGCCGGTTTTCCGGTGTGGGGGTCGATGTACTCATAGAGGTCCTTCATGGTCAGGGAGAAGGACTTCTTGGTGTTCTTATGAAGGTTACTGATTGCGATGCGGGAAGCCAGGAGCGCGTAGTCGGGGTGACGCGTGGTCATGGAAGCGGACATCTCGGCGGCGAGGTTATCCAATTCGGAAGAGGTGACGCCGTCATAGATTCCCTCGATCACTTTCTGGGCGACCAGAAACGTGTCGACGTGCTCGGAAAGTCCGTAAGCCAGTTTTTGGATGCGGGAGGTGACCTTGTCGAATTTGACGGCCTCGCGGCGTCCGTCGCGCTTTAAAACGTACATGTTGATGGGGTGGGGTTGAAAATAAAAGAAGTGAAATGAAGATACACCGGCGGTGAAGGGAGCAGCGTGAAAATCCTTGCAGAGTTTTACACCACTAATTGTTCACCGCCGGAGGTTTTAGAAATCTTCATCCAGCTTGAAAACGTTCTCTTCCTTGAGCTGCCCGACGCCGGCCTTTTTATATTCACTGACGCGTTTTTCAAAGAAGTTGGTCTTTCCTTGCAAGGAGATCATCTCCATGAAGTCGAACGGATTCGTGCTGTTATACACTTTGTCATAACCAAGGGCAACCAGAAGACGGTCGGCAACGAACTCGATGTACTGGCACATGAGTTTAGAATTCATGCCGATCAGGGACACCGGAAGGGCGCTGGTCACGAATTCGTGTTCGTAACGGACCGCTTCAGTGATGATTTCATAGACCCGCTCGCGGGGCAGTTTCTCTTCCAGCATGCTATAGAGCAGGCAGGCGAAATCGCAGTGCATGCCTTCGTCCCTGGAGATGAACTCGTTGGACGTCGACAGGCCGGGCATCAGTCCGCGTTTCTTAAGCCAGAAGATGGAACAGAAGGAACCGGAGAAGAAAATACCTTCAACAGCGGCGAACGCGATGATCCGCTCGGCGAACGTGCCATTGGAGATGAAACGCATCGCCCAATCGGCTTTCTTACCGACGGCCGGAACCGTATCGATGGCGCTCAGGAGGTAGTTCTTCTCCTGGGGGTCTTTAATGTATGTATCGATCAGGAGGGAGTACATCTCGGAATGGATGTTTTCCATCATGATCTGGAAACCGTAGAAGCAACGGGCTTCGGGCAGCTGGACTTCCCGCATGAAATTGACTGCCAGATTCTCATTGACGATGCCGTCGCTGGCGGCGAAGAAGGCCAGGACGTGCTTGATGAAATGGCGTTCGTCTTCCGTAAGACGTTCCCAATCCTTCAGGTCGGCGTGAAGATCCACTTCCTCCGCGGTCCAGAAACTCTGTTCCGATTTCTTGTACATCTCCCACAGTTTGGGGTATTTGATCGGAAAGAGGACGAACCGGTCTTTGTTTTCCTGGAGAAGGATTTCTGACATATCGTTTTTTGTTTCTTAATCTGTTTGGAGGCGACGATTCCCACTCCCGTTTCCGTTTGTTTTTTCAAACGAATCCGGGATGGTATTCATCCCTTGAAAATTGAACTTAAATCATCGTTTTTGAAAGCGACGATGACCTGTACAAAAATTGATTTTCTAGTTTTCACCTGCAAGCATCCGGAGCGTTTTTTATTGACAATCTCGAAAGATTCTTGTGTAAAATTTCCTCTTGCACGTCGAACTCCGCCACCATGGCGGTGTTGCGGGCATTTGAACAGCCGGTGTTAAAAAAAGAATGGCGCTTCACCCGTGAAATCCCCTATTGGTTCCGTAACGCTTTGGAACTGAAATGGAATACGAGTCCGGACATTAACCATAGGATCCGGAGGTCCGAACTGCCAGCTAAAAAGCTATCTTTAACCCCATGATCGCCATCGGAGAAACCCTTGTTTCGGAAGACGTAATCGAGAAGAAATTCGTCTGTGATTTAACTGCTTGCAAAGGAGCCTGTTGTGTGAAAGGCGACTACGGAGCACCATTGGAAGAGGCCGAATTGGAGGTTTTTGACAAGATTTATCCGAAAGTCAAAAAGTACATGACAGAGGACGGCATCAAGGCTGTCGAGAAACAGGGTAAATACCTCAAATACGAGACCGGTGAATGGGTCACCCCGTTGATCAAAGGTCGGGAATGCGCATATACCTATTTCGACGATGACGGTACGGCGAAATGCGCCATTGAAAAGGCGTACCTGGAAGGGAAAGTAGATTATAAGAAGCCCATTTCTTGTCACTTGTACCCGATCCGGATCAACGTGCAGCGCAACAAACTGGAAGCAGTCAATTACGACCGCTGGTCCATCTGCAAGCCGGCCTGCAAACTGGGCGAATCCCTGAAAGTGCCTGTCTACAAGTTCCTCAAGGAACCGCTGATCCGGAAGTACGGAAAAGACTGGTACAAGGCGCTGGAAGTGGCAGCGGGACTTCTGGAAGAGCAGCAAGCTAAAACCAAGCGCTGAGTAACGGGCCCTCCCTTCGAAAAACAGTATAAAGGGCCCTGCCTTCGACAGGCTCAGGGTACTTTTATTGTATTGCGGTATTACCGTTGCTCAACGAACGGTTTTTATAAGAGCGCTGAGCTTGTCGAAGCGCCGTGTACGACTACGAACAAAGTAGTACGGAAGTCAAGAAGAACATACCGGAATACGGACGGAAGTCGGCAACTAAAGGAATCTGGAAAAAGATACCCCGTTGAAGGTACAGACGCCATCACCGTCCGTACCGAACCAAAGATCGCCATTGTGGTCTTTGTAAATCGTGTTTATTGCGTTACCGGAAAGCCCGTCTGATGTTGTATAGTTGACGAACGAATGTCCGTCAAAACGCCAAACGCCTGAATCACAGGTTCCAATCCAGATGTTCCCTTGGCGGTCTTCTTTTATCGACCACACCCGGGCCTGCGTACCCTTTTTAGATGTTCCTGTTTTAATAAAATCAGGGTTTTCGAGACCGTATTCAATTGACAGGTTGGTTAGGGTTTTTCCGTCATAATAAAACAATCCGTTCCCGTTATTACCGAACCAATATCCGCCCTTGCTATCCTGGAATACGGCGCGGACAGCAGGACCCGCTAAACCCTTATCCTGAAGCCAGGTGAATGATTTTCCGTCGTAACAACAGACACCCAGCGTCTGGGTCCCAAGCCATACATTTCCACTTTTGTCTTTCAGTGAACAGTAAACGGAATATGCATTCAGTTTACGGGCATCGGGTTTCGACGGGTCTGTTATATTGACGTACTTGGTATTTGTTTCCGGTTTTGGCAACAGCAAATAGGAAAACGAATTGCCGTCGTAATGATATGCACCGCCTCCTGCTGCGAACCATAAATCATCCGTTCCGGCTGTCAGCTCATCGGTACCTGGACCACGGAGTTCGCCATCGGCAGGATGTGTTGTAAATCCATTTCCGTCAAAGCGACTAATGCCACCGCTCGTCACCAACCAGATGGCACCCTGCTTATCTCCTTGGATGGATAGGACCTGATTGTCACATAAGCCATCATCGACCGTGAATCGGAACAAGTCCTTGCCATCATAACAGAACACTCCTTCCCTGTTGGAAGCTAACCAGAAACGATCCATCCCGTCCTGATAAATGCAATTGATGGCACCTGCCATTACTTTCGTCCTATTATCCCCGAACAACGAGTCAAGTCGCACAACGGTCGCATCCGATTGCGCTACGATCAAACCAGTAACCGTTGCATTTTCCCGACCGTCTCTACCCTGTTCGGACCGGGGATGGCTGCAACACGTCAGTCCGAAAACGATCATCGAAAAGAAGTACTTATTCATCTGCACATGATGAAAGATTGATTCGGAGTTTTATGTTTTAAAACGATTGGCCTAAATATAGCCATTAAAAAAGCCTGCCCTCATTGGAAGAATGCACAGGAGCGGTTTTTACTTTGAAGG
>JBJOMA010000064.1:0-4345 GCA_046052625.1 Bacteroidota bacterium | reverse complement strand
GGAAGTATTATTGATGCCGGCCAGTTGCACGCGGTTGATGAATTCACGCTGGGTGCTTATGCCTGATGAACTGCAATAGTTGATCACGACGACAGGCGTAGTGAAGTTCAACGTCGTGCTGAACGCGGAAGAGCTGCCGTCCGGACAAATGCTTCGTACCTCTGCTTCATAGGCGGTATTCTGGATAAGACCTTGCAGGGAAACAGAATTGACTCCGGATGTCAAAGTGGTCCAAGTGAGTGCTCCGACCTGTCGGTAGCGGAACTCATAACTTGCAAAGGATACCGCATCCCAGGAAAAGCTTGCTGTGGTAGCGGTCAATTGCGTATTGATGAAATTGGTCGGGACGGTCGCCGTACAAAGAACGGCGTTCATTACACCGGTTACAAGGAGGCTGAAGCGCTGACTGCCGCCACTCAGGGTTCCTTTGTGTGAAACGGTAATCGTATAGGTGCCGGAAGCTCCGCTGACATCGACGCGTTCGTAGGGGTCGCGGATGTTGTCGCCGGTCCCGTTCGTATTTACTCCCGTGAGCATCCAAGGCTGGTACGTTGAAGTAGTTCCGGTGATGCGTATGTCAAGGTCATTGACAAGACGGGGCGTAGTGCTGTTCAATGCGGTCGATGCGGTGCCCGCCGGATCCGTCCAGGAGATGGAAGCCATCAGTTTGTTGATTCCGTCGCTGGTCACTTGTATGGAATAGGTCTGGCCTTGTGAAAGTACCAGTTCGTTGACAAGTGACTGGTTACCGTTCTGGCTGATCACTGCTGCGGCTTTCTTGCTGTTCAACAGGCCCCAACCCCAGACGGCATCCGGACCTGTCATTCCTGCATCGTCCGCGGTATGAAGCACCAGTCCTTTCAGGGTTGCGGCGCGCAGGTAGGCGCCGGTTTTCTGATAAGCGTGTTGTTGCAATAGAAGCAGTGTTCCGGTCGTATTCGGGGAGGCCATGGAAGTTCCCGATTTCGATCCGTAGGCATTGTCGGCAGTCTCCACGGACGAATATAGGCTTGCTCCGTTCGCGGTTATATCAGGCTTAATACGGTAATCGTCGGTGGGCCCCTGACTGCTAAAGCTGCTTATGCTTACTGAAAGGAGATTGCCGTTTGCGTCAACCGACGCATCGTTACAACTGGCGACCACCAGATTGTTTTTGCAGTTGGCCCTGTCCGTGAGTTTGTCGTATTGCGGTAATGCCGGATCAAGCGGAGAGGTGTTGTATGTGGTCGTTCCGTTATTGCCGGCGGATTTCACCATCAGGTAATAGGGCGCGTTGTACATGACATTGTCCCAGTCCCTCGCGACAGTCAGGTATCCCCCGAAATAATAAGCGGAAAGGCTGCTTTGTGAATATCCGTAGGAATGATTAGAGAGCAACATGCCGTTCGCAGCAGCCGTGGTGGCTTCTGAGAGGTCACTGTTCCATTTGTAACCGGACAGCCTCGCTTGTGGCGCCATTCCTTTCGCGCTGGCGGTGAATCCGGAGGCGACGATGGTGCCGGATACGTGAGCTCCGTGGCTGTCCAACGTATAGCCGCCCTCCGCGACCGTATCCATGGGTAAAACGCGATTCGCCCCTCCCGGTCCATCGTACTCCTGGTGGGTGATGCGGGCATAACCGGCATCCCAGATATAGGCGACCATGTTCTGACCGTCCAGGTTCAGTCCGGTTGATCCGCCGGTGTTCAGCAGGTTCGCCCTTGTCGTGATAGCCGCCGCCGCATTGTCGGTTGCATAATAGACAGGTTTCCCGGCCGGATCCAGGAACATCAGTTCGGCTTTGCCGCCGTCGGGAAGATCAAGGAGAACAGGAATGTTCCGTAGCCGGGCGAAATCCAGGGCTGCTTTCTTTGCGTCAAAGGCCTCCTTGGCGGCCGATTCTGACAGGCGGAGTAAGCCCGCCTTGTCATAGTCGCGCGTTATTACGCGCCGCTGGTCTTCGGTTTGTGCAGCCACAACACGGGCCAGGACGGATAGCAGTATAACTGCAAACAGGGAGCGATATGTATTCATGGTTGTTAAGGTTTGGTTCCGGATCATGATATTCAGTCATCAAGCGGAGCAGTTGCTGCTTGTCTACTAATTTACGACGTAGGATTCTTCAATGACACCAGCTTTTGGCGAACAGGCTTGATGGCACTGCCAAAGTTCGTCTTGAAAGCGAGGCGGCGAACTGACTTTCATCATCAGCCGGATATAAAATGGGCTGATAAACAGCCGGTCATCGACCGGAAAAGCGGGACATGGAGCAATTACCGGAGAGGCACCGGTCAAAACCCTCCCTGCATCCTTACCACCCAGGCCGCCGAGGAGCGCATCATGGAAGGAGAAAAGGGCGGGAGCTCGATTACAGAATCGCTTTTGCCGGATTTCCAGTTCAGTGTCTTTCCGTTCGCCAGTAACGTTACGTTCGTTCCCGGTTTCAGGTTGATACCTTTGAGTATAAGCCGTCCGTTATCCGGATACTTCGGAAGAATGGCATATAAGGTGCGTTCTTTCTCCTTGTAAGTGAAGAAGGCTTCCTTCACAGCATAGCCGGAATCGGGATCAACTGTCAGCTTCAACATTACATCGCCGGTAGTACGCCATTCCATGTTCGCGTTCGCTTTCGGTGCATGATAGTCGCGACGGCCTTCGCTCCACTGGCAGGTCTGCTGCCAGCGTTGTGTTCCATAAATCGCTTCACCATTGATCTTCAACCAATCGCCCATTTCCAATAGACGCTCCTGCATGATCGGAGGGATCTTCCCGTGCGCATCGGGGCCTATGTCCAGCAGTAGATTTCCACCACGACTCACTTTATCGACCAGCGATAAGACCAAAGCCTGTGTCGATGTATAGTCCCATGCATCTTCTTCGCGGTTGTATCCGTAGCTGGTTCCCATCCCGCGGCTCTCTTCGAAATAATGATCCGCGAAATCCTTGTCGGGCTCATACTCCGGCGTGTAGACCTGGCCATGCTTGAATCGCGTACCTCCCCACCGGTCGAAGGTGACGACACGGTCCTTCACCGGACTTTCGTTATACAGCCATGCGAGGAATTCGCGGCTCCTCCACAACGTGTCACTTGCCTCCCAATCCCCGTCTGTCCAGAAAGCATCCGGCTTGTAGGTATTGACGAGGTCAATCATCTGGGGCCACGCATGGAAGTCTGCATAAGCCTGTTTGTCTTTCAGGTAAAGCGGATTGAACCATTCATACAAGGAAAAATACATTCCGGGATGTACGGAGGTCTTTCTCACGGCTGCGAAGAGTTCACCCAGCAGATCCCTCTTAGGACCGACAGCTACCGAGTTCCAGGGGAAGCCCCAAGTACTGTCAGCGTTCCTGCTTGGCCAAAGACAGTAACCGTCGTGATGCTTGGATGTGAGTACGATGTACTTCGCTCCCGATTGTTCGAAAAGTTGAGCCCACTCGTCCGGCCGGAAGAGTTCGGCATGAAAATCACTGGCAAGGTCGTAATAGCTACGGTCGCCGAAATTCGTCCGATGGTAAATTTGCCGCGAAGTATCGTCCGTCTGCAGTCCTTTCTGGTACCATTCGGCATACTTTCCTTTTTCGCACCACCCTGGCACGGCATAGACGCCCCAATGAATGAAGATCCCGAATTTGGCGTCCCGGTACCACTGCGGTATCGGCCTACGGTCAAGGCTTTCCCAGGTCGGTGAATAAGGTTGAGCCTTTCCCGTGAAAGGTATTGGAGCGGCCAGCAGTACGACTAAGCGGACAATGATGCCTCGAAACATGCGTCAGGGAGTTGTGTATTACTATTTTAATGCCTTCGGGGTCACGCCCATGTTGTAGAACATGAAACTGTAGATGTCAGCTTGTTCCTCTATGACCTTCGAAGTCGGTTTTCCGGCTCCGTGTCCGGCACGGACATCAATGCGGATGAGGGCGGGATTATTACCCTTGGTCAGTTCCTGCAGCGTAGCGGCGAACTTAAAGGAGTGTGCAGGAACAACCCGGTCGTCATGATCCGCAGTGGTGATCAGGGTGGCAGGATACTCTACTCCCTTGCGCAGATTGTGCAGCGGAGAATAACCGTACAGGTTGGTGAATTGTGCGGAATCTTCGCTGCTTCCGTATTCGACCACCCAACCCCATCCGACCGTGAACTTATGGAATCGGAGCATGTCCATGACGCCTACTTGAGGTATCGCAACCTTGAAAAGTTCAGGGTGCTGTGTCATGCACGCGCCCACCAGCAACCCGCCATTGGAACCGCCCTGGATAGCCAGGTGGTTACGGTCGGTGTAACCGCTGTCGATCAGATGCCGTGCCGCCGAAACGAAATCGTCAAAGACATTCTGCTTCCTGGACAGCATACCGGCCTTATGCCAGT
>JBJOMA010000063.1:0-22225 GCA_046052625.1 Bacteroidota bacterium | reverse complement strand
CCCGGATTGAATATCGGAAGTGTGGCTTGTTGCTGCGTCTTATATGCGACGTATAAGGAATCGTAGCGAAGCGGAAAGAGCAGGTCGGAACTGATGAAGGTGGGAGATAGGTAGATGAAGGCGGATAGCAGCAAAAGTCCGCACCCTGTCAGGTAGAAGATTTTATTGAGCGGTCGTCTCATTTGTTGCGCTCGGTCGTGTAGCGAACCAGCTGCTCGAGTGAGAGCCTGTATTCGCTGTCGGGAAAAGCATGAAGCAGCTCGAATGCGCGGTCCTGGTATTCCCGCATCTTCTTTTCCGCGTATCGGATCCCGTCTTTCGCGTTTACGAAGTCTATTACGGTCCGGATTTTGTCTGAATCCGTGGTCTTGCTCTTGACGATGTGGATGATGTTGCGCTTTTCTGCAGCGGTGGCATTGCCCAGTGCATGGATCAACGGCAAGGTCATCTTACTCTCTTTGATGTCGATGCCGGTAGGTTTTCCGATGCTTCCGGTCGGACCGTAGTCGAACAGGTCGTCCTTGATCTGAAAAGCGATACCGATATCCTCGCCGAAGCGGTGCATGCGGGCGACCGTCTCCTGATCGGCTCCGGCGGAGGCGGCTCCGCAAGCGCAGCAGGCAGCGATCAGCGAGGCGGTTTTTCTTCGTATGATCTCGAAATAGATCTCTTCGGTTATGTCCAGTCGGCGTGCCTTTTCGATTTGCAGCAGTTCGCCTTCGCTCATCACGCGCACCGCATCGGAGACGATGCGAAGCAGTCCGAAGTCGCCGTTTTCGACAGACAGCAGCAGGCCTTTGCTCAGCAGGTAGTCGCCGACGAGTACGGCGATCTTGTTTTTCCAAAGAGCATTTAAGGAGAAAAAGCCGCGTCGTTCGTTGGAATCATCCACTACATCGTCGTGCACGAGAGTCGCCGTATGTAACAGTTCGATGAGTGCCGCTGCCCGGTGGCTTTCTTCACGAATGCCGCCGTTCAGGCCCGCGGTGAAGAACACGAACAAGGGGCGCATCTGTTTCCCTTTGCGCCGGATGATATAATGCATGATCCGGTCGAGCAGCGGGACCGGACTTTTCATGGAATCCCGGAAGCGCCGTTCAAACTCCTCCATCGTGCCTGCGACCGGCCGGCGGATCTCTTCCAGGGAAATTTTCATGGTTTGCGAAGGTAGGGATTTCGGCGTACCGGGTCGCAGACCGGCGTGTGCCATAAACAGAACAATCCTGCATGCCGTGTGTTTTGGCATGGTCGGTTCTTCTGTTGGGAATTGCCGATTTTCTGTCCGAACTTTGTAAGAACCACCGCCCTTCGTCGGGACCTCCATTCCTTCCTACTGCTGTTCATGAAACATATCTTTCCCTACCTCCTGTTTTTCCTGATTTCGTCCTTAGCTTCTCACGCCCAAGAGCATCGTTGCTACACCGATGAGATATATCGGCATGCCCTTGCTGCCGACCCGTCGATCGGGCAAGCCCGACAGCAGTTGGAAGAGTTCACAGCCGGTTTCGTCCGTGACCTGGAAGCCCGTCCCGATTATCGTTTACGCAGGAATTCCGGAGGCCCCGCTACCTACGTCATTCCTGTCGTTATCCATATCGTTCACAAGTACGGTCCGGAGAACATCTCTGATGCACAGGTTCTCGATTGCATCCGTCTGCTCAATGAGGATTTCCGGAAATTGAATGCGGACACGACCCAGATCGTGCCGTCCTTCCGGAGTGTCGCCGCCGATTGTGAAATCGAATTCCGGCTGGCAACCATCGATCCGAGCGGCAATTGCACCAACGGTATTGATCGTATTTACTCTGATCTCACCTACCTGGCGAACGATGATTCAAAGCTCAATCCGTGGCCTTCCAACAAATACCTCAATATCTGGTCGGTGAACTCCCTTGAAAATACCGGAGCCGCCGCCTATGCCTACTACCCAGGCACCGCGCCTCCGGGTGCAGACGGCATATTGACGCGTCATGATTACGTGGGTTCCATCGGAAGTTCCACAGGCTCCCACCGTCATACGATCACGCACGAAGTGGGGCATTGCCTGAATCTCGCCCACGTCTGGGGTAGCACTAATAGTCCGGGTGTGGCTTGCGGGGATGATAATGTGACCGATACACCTGAAACGGAAGGATGGACGAGTTGCAACCTTTCCGCTTCCGTCTGTAATCCGCCGGTCATCGAAAATGTCCAGAACATGATGGAATATTCGTACTGCAGCTGCATGTTCACCTTCGGACAGCGCAACCGCATGTTCGCCGCCTTGAATTCCTCGGCCGGAGGCAGGAACCAGCTGGTATCGGTCAATAATCTGGTCGCTACCGGTACGCAGACGGCTGCTGCACCGGTCTGCCCGCCCATCGCCGATTTCTATTCGTTGAAGCAGTCTGTCTGTGCCGGACGTCCGGTATTTTTCACCGACCAGACGTGGAACGGTCATCCGACCAGCTGGAACTGGAGTTTTCCGGGGGGCACACCGTCCGTTTCTGTCGATTCGAACCCGGTCGTCTTCTATAATACGCCCGGCGTTTATGATGTCACACTGACCGTCTCCAATTCCGCCGGTTCGGATGTGATCACACGCTCCTCCTTCATCAATGTAAATACGGCTACCGGGATGCAGACCCCGGTTCTTATTCCTTTCGCTTCGCCGGCTGATTTTCCCGGTACCGGAGGCTGGGTCAACGATGTCGATGCCGATGCCATCACATGGACGCGGTTCACGGCTGCCGGCGCTGCCGGTACGACCACCTGCATCAAGATGGATAATTTCCGAAGTCCCGCAGGTTCGGTGGATGAATACGTTTCTCCGCCTTTCGACATATCCAACATGACCGGCGTAAAATTCCGTTTCCAGGTCGCGCATGCGCAGCGAAACGCCTCCTCAGCCGATCTGCTGCGCATCTTCACCAGTACGAACTGCGGAGAAACATGGACGCCTACTCCCTATAATCGTTCAGGAGCATTACTTGCAACCGCCGGGATCGTTTCAACCAATTTCACACCTTCCAATCCTTCACAATGGAGGATGGACAGTATCAACCTGAACGGTTTGGTCCCCCGCACGAACGTACGGTTGAAATTCCAGAACATCAGCGACCGCGGCAACAACACTTTCCTCGATGAGTTCGAAGTGATCGGTAACTCCACGAATGTCGATGAAGTGGAGGATGTCACACTCGGTTTCGGTTTGTATCCCAATCCCTCGCAAGGCTCTACCACGGTCCAGTTTCAACTCAAGTCGCCGGGTAAGATCGGCTTGACGGTGCATGACATCACCGGCAGGCAGGTGCTGAAGTCCGAAGACCGCCTGTTCGCTCCTGACAATTACGAACTTCCTTTGACTGTGTCGGGTAACGGAATTTATCTTGTACGACTGACCGTCGACGGTCGCGACCACATCCGGCGATTGGTGATCGCAGAATGACAATAGGTTTTTAAGTGGTCCCTTTCGCCGACTTGTTCGCCAGTTGACCGCAAGCCGCGTCGATATCCTTTCCCCTGCTTCGGCGGACATTCACGACGATTCCTTTGCTTTCCAAGTAGCCGGTGAAAGCGTTCAGCTTGTCCTCACGCGCATTCGTGAACTCGCCGCCTTCAATCGGATTGTATTCGATCACGTTCACCTTCGCTTTCACGCGGCGGCAGAAAGCTTCGAGTTCGCGGGCATCCTGAAGGCTGTCGTTGAATCCGTTGAAGACGATGTATTCGAAGGTGACACGAGTGCCGGTTTTATCCTGGAAATGATCGAGTGCCTCCGCTAACGCATCCAGCGTATTAGTCTCGTTGATGGGCATGATCTTGCTCCGTTTATCATCGTTCGCGGCATGAAGCGATAAAGCCAGGTTGAATTTCACCCCGTCGTCGCCCAGCTTGCGGATCATCTTCGCGATTCCGGCGGTGCTGACGGTGATCCGTTGAGGAGACATACCTAACCCTTCCGGGGAGGTGATGAGCTGGATGCTGCGCAATACGTTGGCATAGTTGAGCAGCGGTTCTCCCATGCCCATGTATACGATATTGCTAAGCGGAATGCCGTACTGTTCCTCTGACTGACGCCTTATCATCACGACCTGGTCGTAGATCTCTTCGGCTTCCAGGTTGCGGAGGCGTTCCATCCTTCCGGTCGCACAGAATTTGCAGGTCAGGCTGCAGCCGACTTGCGACGAGACGCAAGCGGTCATTCGGGTTTCAGTCGGAATCAGGACGCCTTCGACGATGTTTCCGTCGTGCAGCCGGAAGGCGTTCTTGATGGTGCGGTCACGGCTGATCTGGAAATTGTCGATACTTGCCACGGGGAATGCGAACGACTCTGTCAGTTCTTGCCGTAAGGCTGCGGGCAGGTTGGTCATTTCGCCGAAAGACCGGGCGCTCTTCTTCCACAGCCATTCCCACACTTGTTTGGCGCGGAAAGCGGGAGCTCCTTTATCCTCGAACCATTTTTTGAGTTCGTCGAATGAAAGGCTTCGGATGACAGGTAATTGTTCGGCAGCGGACATTTCGACTGTAAAGATACGAAGCAGGTGCCCTTTCGGATCCTAATCGGTAACTTTACCTTTCATATGCGATTCCTGCAAGCAGACCGCGTTTATCCCGTCTCTTCCGGTTTCATTCCCGACGGATTACTGGCCGTAGAAGACGACGGCACGATCCGGGAAGTGATCGATCCGGCATTACAAGCCGACACCGCCTTGCAGCTCAGGGGTTCGGGAAAAATCGAAGTGCTGAAAGGCTGGTTGATTCCCGGCTTTATCAATGCGCATTGCCACCTCGAATTATCCTGGATGAAAGGCCGTATCCCTCCGGGCAACGGCCTGCCGGATTTCATCGGAAACCTGGTCCGCCTGGAAGCTCCTTCGGCCGAGGAGGTCCTTCAGGCCATGTTTGATGCGGAGGCGGAGATGCAGCGGAACGGAATCGTGGGCGTAGGTGACATTTCAAATACTCCGGTTTCAGTTGATGTGAAGAAAAGAGGGATACTCCGGTATCATACGTTCGTGGAGACCTTTGATTTACGACCCGAGAGAGCCGAAGAGAAATATAGAGATGCGGTCGCACTTTCTGACCTTTTCCTGGCGGACGGTTTACGGGCTTCCGTTGTGCCGCATTCTCCCTACACGGTTTCCGGCGAATTGATGCGGAGAATCAATGCCGGTGCTGCAGCGGATAGCGCTCTGGTGTCCGTCCATCATCAGGAAACCGGATCCGAGGATCTGTTATTCCGTTCGGGGTCCGGAGAGTTGGCCGATTTCCTGTTGAAGGCCGGTGCCGTCTGTGCGTCACCTGACGGCCGCAGCTCTTTCGAAAATCTTTCCGGATTACTGAAAGACTGTCAACGAATTCTGCTGGTCCATAACACCTACACGGGAACGGATGATTACCAAAGGGCAGCGCAGGCAGCAGGCGTATACTGGTGGTGTCTTTGTCCGAATGCAAACCGATACATAGAGAACAGACTACCTTCCCTGCCGATGTTTTTCGCTGCAGGTGACCGGGTACTTTTCGGAACCGACAGTCTGGCGTCCAATGATTCCTTGTCAGTGCTGGAGGAGATGAAAACCGTTGCCGCAGCGTATCCTGAGATTCCCTTCGGGAAATTGCTTTCGGCCGCTACGATCAACGCGGCACGCTTCTTTTCTTGGGACGATAGTTTGGGAAGCTTCGAGCAAGGGAAGCGACCGGGCGTGAATCTTCTTTCCAACATTGATCCGCTGTCGGTTTCCGGTCTTACCGCTCATTCATCCGTGAAGGCGATCTGATCAGCAGTCTTGCATGAACGTTTCCCCGTCACAATTCCTTGGTACTTCGCAGAACCTCCAGATTCTCGATTCATTTTATTAAATTTATGAATATCGATACATGTAACCGACCGGATATTAACGATCAGTGCCAATCAAAATGAATCTAACCACCCGTAAAACACTCTTGTACATCCTTGTTCCGGCAGTAGCGGCCAATATGCTTGTCTGGTTTTATCTTTTCAGGGAAAAGTCGAAGGATGAGCCTGCTGTAAAGCAGAAGCTGGCCTGTGACATGAAGGGTTTCCGCAGGCAGGGTTTCCGATTTACTAAACCGCTTCTGATGCTCGACCGGTCATGCGATGACCCTTCCTTGGAGCCGTTGCGCTTGAAGGTGCTTTCCTCAATAGACCAGATGCGCGCCAAGGGAATGGCGGAGAAGATCTCCGTTTATTTCAGGAACGTGAACGACGGCCGAAATTTCGTCCTCAACGAGGACGCATACAGCCCGGGAAGCATGATGAAGCTGATGACCATGATCACCTACCTCAAGGATGCCGAAGGGGATCCTTCGCTGCTGAAACGGAAAATGGTTTTCAATACCCGTTTCACCGGAATGCCCGTACAGGTGATCGAGGGAAGTAAGGGGCTCGTTGCCGGGCAGAGTTATACGATCAATGAGCTGATCGAATATATGATCACGGAATCTGACAACAATGCGACAGCGATGTTGAACAATTCCATCGACATGAAGGTCTATAACACGGTGTTGGAAGCGTTGGCCCTACCGGTACCTGATCCGCATCAGACCGATTATCCGCTGACTACCGAATCCATGAGCCGTTTCTTCCGTCTGCTTTACAATGCCTCTTTCCTTTCCCCTGAAATGTCGGACAAGGCCTTAGAGCTGCTTACACGCAGTTCCTATCATAATGGGCTCATACGTTACCTTCCGGACGACATAATCGTGGCCCATAAATTCGGAGAAAAGAACAACGATGGATTGTTCCAGTTGCACGAGGGCGGAATCATCTTCAACGGGACAAACGATTACATACTCATTGTGATGACAAAAGGGAAGGATCAATCGCAACTTGCAGACGTGTTGGCGGAAATCAGCCGTTTAGTCTTCGAGGAGTTGCATCCGGCCTATGGTACAAGTGCTTCCAGCGGTGGAGCATTGACTCTTCGAAGCAGTCGAACTCTCGGAACGGTTTCCAAATATTGAAGGGAATAGCAGCGGCTTTTTTGTTGATACGCACCACCAAGCCGGGAAGGCTGTTAACACCGCTCAGGTGGTAACCCGCCATTTCCGGGAGCCGATTCGCCTAATATTTTTCCCTTTTTTGGTTGTTTTTACCTACCTTAAATTGATATACCATAATTCTGACCAACAAACCGTCTCAAATCAGGAAAAATCATTGATTTTTCAAAATATCAAAGGAAATTTGACCTCTCCATGTTGCGGATCAGCAAATACCTAAGGAAAACCATGTTAGCGGCCTTCACCGGCTTGTTACTGTGTTTTCCTTCCGTCACATCGGTGGAGGGAGGTACCGGAAACAAGGATCCTGAAAACCCCCTGTTCTCCGTCAATCCTGCCGATCTTTTCCGGTACGAGGCAGCGTACGGTCTTACAGTGCCCCCAACCGAAGTCAAGGCCGGTCTGTTGTATGATGTGGTCAACCGAAAAATCGTCTGGCAGAAAAACCAGGAAATCGCCCTGCCGATTGCTTCCCTGACGAAGATGATGGTCGCATTGCTCGTCGTCGAGGATATCCAGGCAGGAAAGTTTGCATGGACGGATACGGTTACTTGGGAGCGGACCTACATCGCCGGCCGCCGTCATCATCGGAAAAAATATACAGTACAGCAGCGGTATTCCGTTGCGGATGCATTCACGGCGACGATGGTCGCGTCTGACAATGAGTGTTCGGAACAGTTGGCCCGCTTTATTTCCGGTGGAAACCTGCAAGCAGGAATCGAACGGATGAACCGTCGTGCGAAAGAGCTTGGCATGCGGGATACCTATTATGGCAATCCCTCCGGACTTCCGGCAGCCACCGTGGCCTTGGACAATTCTTCCACCCCTATCGACCAATTGGTACTGGCGCTGGAGTTGCTCAATCACGAAGAAGTACTGAGGGTCACCGGCATGGGTTATGCGCAGGTGCACAATGGAAGAATGTCCTGTATGCTTCGCAATCACAACGGGTTGGCGATCAAGCACGCCGGGGATGTCGACGGTCTCAAGACGGGCTATACGCGTCGCGCAGGCTTCTGCCTGGTTGGAACTACTGAAAAGTGCGGCCATCGTCTGATCAGTATCGTTCTTGGCTGTCGGGGTCCGCAGATCCGCAATGAAGTGGTCCGGAACATGTTTAACGCCTATTACACCTCTATCGGTCTGGATCCTATCGGTGATTATTGTCCGGCTCCTGCTCCTTTGGCGGTCACACCGGTTCCTGCTGTTCAGCCGGAAGGAGAGGGTAAGTGGGTTTCTGTCAGCGAACGTGTACGTCAGACCCATGTAGTGAAAAAAGGAGAGTATCTGACGGGTATTGCTTCCCGCTACCGTGTTTCAGTCAAACAGCTTCGGAGTTGGAATCCGGGTAAGGTCCATTCAAACGGAACGGTTTACGCGGGTCAGCGCCTGAACGTTTACACTACAGCTACGCGAAATGTCTGGGTCAGCGATGCTGTTGCTTCGACTAAGGCCGGCGAACCCGCCGCTGCCATGAAGTCAACAGTCAGTAAGCCACAGACCCCCGTCAAAGAAAAGATATCCGCCGCTTCTTCTTCCTCAAAAGGCGGGGCATATGTTTACCATACGGTTGTTCCCGGTGATACTCTTTTCTCAATCGCCCGTAAGTACGGCATTACGACCATCGAGCAGATCAAAGACCTGAACGGCATTCGCGATCCCCGCACGATCCGGCCCGGTATGAAATTGAAGGTCAAAGTAAGAAGCTGATCGGTTTTCAGTTTCGGGTTTTTGGTAGCTTTGCGTATCAACGTGAGGCCATGAAAAGACCCCTGCTCCTTTTAATCGTACTGCTTGTTTCTCAATTCATCTATGGACAAAAAAAGTCGGAACCCGTCGAGGCGCCCGACATGCCCGTGGATGAAGTCACCCACCTGATCACCTATGAAGGGGTGAATTCGGTAGCCGGAACATCTTCGTCTGAGTTATATAAGCGGATGCAGGATTGGTTCAAGACCTATTACAAGAATCCTTCTGAAGTCATCCGTGAAAACGATTCCGTGAAATTCACAATGACCGGTAAGCCGCGTTTCAGGATACAGAATCTTCCGGATAAGAACGGAATCCGCACCGATGCAGGCAACATCCAGTATACCATCATGGTAGCCGCCAAGGACGGACGCTTCCGTTACGAACTGACCGAATTCAACTGGAAGCAGGCTTCTTATTATCCGTGTGAAAAGTGGATGGATACTTCAGCGGTTTCCTGGACACCGGTCTACAATGAATACCTTCGACAGTTGGACAGTACTGCTGAACAGATCATTACCAGTCTCCAGGATTTTCTTTCCACTGCTAAAGCGGAGAAGAACCGTAACGATTGGTAAGCTCACGTCCGGTGCTTTAGCAACGCCTCGGCTACTTTCAGGTCTTCCGGGAAAGTGATTTTGATATTCCATCGTTCCCCTTCGGTGAAATGAAGAGGAATGCCTGCTGCTTCCAGCACGCTGGCATCATCCGTAAAACCGGGTTGATCGGCTCCATTGTATGCTTTCCCGATGTAAGCACCCTGAAAGCACTGGGGGGTTTGTACCAATAAGAACCGGTTCCTGTCGGCCGGTCGGCTGCTTTCATCCTCTTTGACACGTATGGAATCCGGGATGCTGCAGACAGGAATACATGTCCCGTGCAAGGCCGCGGTTTCATAGCATCGATTGATCAGCGGCTCGCTGACGATCGGTCGAACACCGTCGTGGACGGCGATAACGCTTTCCGGATCGGCAGAGGCGAGACCGTTTCGGACACTTTCATATCTCGATGCGCCGCCGGGCACCACGGTATGCGGCAGCGTGAATCCGTAGGACTTGACCAGTTCTTTCCAATAGGGAATCTGACCTTCAGGTAAAACGACAATGATCCGGTCTGAAGCCGCGAACTGCAGGAGCGTATGCATCAGTACGGGCTTGCCGGATAGCGGTAAGAATTGTTTAGGAGTCGGTCCTCCGATACGGCTGCCGGAACCCCCGGCTACGATGATGGCCGTGCGTTTCATGCTTTGATGCCCGTCTCTTTTGAGATAAGTTCTGCCAATGGACGGCTTACCTCCAGCCGGAAGTAATGGAACAGGATCGTCAGTATTATGAATAACATAGCTATGCCGGCGCTCCAGATCAGGGAGGGCAGGAGCAAGGAGGCGCGTTCGGGAAGTGCTCGCTCCTGCTGCCAAACCGTGGGGTAGTTCCTCTTCTGCAAGGTCTGCAAAGCGAAAACCAATTGCCTGGATTCGATCCGGAAGGTTTCCAATGTTGCAGTCAACGCATTGACCGTACGGCGAAGGTCGCCGTTCACTTTTTCATCTTTACTGTTACCTGAAAGCCGAGTCAACAACTCGTCCACTTTTAGTTGGTATCCGCTAATCCGTTGTTCCAATTCGTCAAGTGTGGATTGGTACACAGCCCTCCGTTTTTCCTGGATCCGTAACAGCCATGTCGCATTCAAGGTGTCGGCATATAGGGCGATCTCGTTGGCCATTGCGACGGCTGTCTCCCGATCCTGATCATGCACGGTAATGACCGCTGCATTGTAGGGTGTCTTCTTGATATTGACGGAGGCGCTTAGACGGTCGACCGCTCCGGCATAGGCCGAAGGCTGCGTCGAATCGATATGGTAATGGTCGAAAAGGCTAAAGTTCCTGATCAGGTGATCATACATCTCGTTGGAGTACACCACTTGATAGATGCGGTTGAACTGGTCTGTCGATAGCAGAAAATCAGGCGCATTCCTCTCGGCGGACTTGTTTTCATTCCGGAGACCGTCTATTACCACTACCGTGGTGGCGGCAGAGTATTCCAATAACACAAAGCGGAAAGTCAGTAAGGACGCCGTGAAAACCAGTAATAACAGCAGGAGGTGGGTCTTCCGGTACCGCAGGATTTCACGAAGAATAATCGGATTGTTGACACTTTCCGGCATAGAAGGTCGCATTAGAGGGATAAGGATGCCGGAAACGGCACTCAATTTTAGCAAATTCGTTCCGAATAACCGAAACTTGCGGCAAGTAATGTTCCGCCGACCTCTTTTACCGCTGCTACTGCTGGGCGGACTGTTCCTGGTCCTTCCGCTGATACGCTGGACGCAACTACCGGATCCTGATTTTTATCCGCGCAATGCGGCATTTACATTTGCAACAGCCCTTCTTTGCCTGATCTCATTTCCTGTAAAATCCGTATCGGCAACACCGTTGCGTTTAACGTTTGTCGGACTTGCCGTAATCGGATTCTTAGTTTGGACACTACTTCGAACATCCTTCGAGGGGCCGGCGCTGGCAGTCTGGTTGCGGTGGTGCTCGGGTTCGGTTTTCGTGCTGGTCCTATCGACTTATTTCAGGAAGAATCCGCAATCGATCCGTTACCTGCCGCGCATACTGGCTGTTTTCAACCTGTTGCTGCTGGCGTCGTTTCTTTTTCAAGTCTTCGGTGATTCCGGGTTTAACTTTCCGATCCGTTACGACCATGGCGGATGGGCGGGGAATAAGAACTACCTGTCTGAAGCGCTTTTCATCGCTTCTTTTTTCCTGGCGATGGGCTGGAATGACACACAGCTCACTTTTCGGCTATTGATCCGTTTCACATTGGTGAGTTCCGTGGTGGCGGTACTCGTCTTACAATCGGTATCGGTATGGTTTGCATTGTCAGTGGCAGTGTTCCTGACGTTAATCGGTCGCCGAAGGCCGGCCTCCAACCGTTACCGGAAAGTCCTTGTACTGCTATCAGCGGTCGTTTTTGCTTCAGCGGTTTTATATATACCCGCAGTCCGGAAGAGAGTCGACTTGCTCATTCATCATCTTTCCACACCCGCTGATCTTTCTTCCATCGATCCGGTCAATGACAACAGTGTCTACGAGCGGCTGCTCATGTACAGGAACAGTCTGGATATCATCCGTGAACATCCGATCACCGGTTGCGGATTGACCCGCTGGACCTCGGAACAAGCGAAGTTCGGGGTCGGGGGGACACGTTATCTTAACACCGGGCTGCTGCATTTCGAGCATCCGCATAATGAATACCTGTTGGTGCTTTCGGAGACAGGTGCCATCGGCCTGCTGTTACTGTTCCTTCTGGTATACGGGTTGTTACGGAAACCTCCGGTTGTCGATACACAATTGCGCTGGTCACGGTTGGGTATGATCGGTACGCTGTTGATAGCCGTATTCGCCTATCCGTTGAGCAGGGACCTTGCCTGGTGTTTATTCCTGCTTCATGCGGCGGTCTGGCTTTCAGGCCGGTTGAATGATCAAGGAGTCAGGTTATCCGACGGCTGGCGGATTCCGTTTTGGGCTGTTGCAATTTCCCTTACGGTGGCAAATGCATGCGTTCTCGTTTCCGGCATCCGATCGGAATTTCATCTGGGGCAAAGTGCAGCTGCTGCCTTGAAGAAGGACTATGCCCGCGCTGTGCGTGAGGCGCGTTCAGCGGACGGTTACTGGTACGTCTGTGATCGTACCGGTACACCGGTGGACTGGTATGTCGGTGATGCTGCTTTCCGAAGCGGGGATGTCCGGCTGGCCTCATTTCATCTGAAGCGTGCGCGGATGGTGGATCCCTATCATCCCCGTGTGCTCAACGATCTCGGGACGATTTACGAACAGACCGGTCATCCTGACAGTGCAATTGTCTGCTACCGGGAAGCGTTGCGTTCGTGTCCGGGAATGGATGAAGCGAAGCTGAACATGGCTGCGACTTACTTTAATAACGGTCAGGTGACGGAAGCCTACGCCGCATTGAAATCCATTCGATATCCGGACTCGTTGAAAGGCAGGGATGCAAAGAACTACCGGGAGTTCTTACCGGTAATAGAACACGCTAACAGTATAAGTAAGTGAGAGAGGATAGTGGCAGCGGTGCCGGCTGTCAATGGGGCGGTAGTTTGGTCCCCAGGTAATGGATCAGCGATGAAAAAACTACCGCGAAAGCGAGCGACTGAAGGATCATTTCAAGGACACGTTTACGGTCCTTTCGCATGTTGACTTTGTCGGTAACATGATCCAGATGCCCGAGTTGTCTGAAATTGTACAGATTAAAAAAGCCGAAGAGTATGCAGAAGCGATGATGGATTTCCAGATACAGGGTGAAATAGCTGAAGGAGAGGAACAGCAACAGGAACCATAATGGCATCGACTGGCACCAGAACAAGGCGGCTAATGTAGAAATCAGCGTAATAACCCCGAAAAATCGCAGAAAAAGCTTGCGGACACGGATTTCCTGCGGGCCGATGTTACAATTACCTGGAGTATATTGGTCCTTCTGCTGCATTGTTAATCGGTTATTAAACAATTGATGGAAAAAAAGGTTCAGGCGAACAGCTTCATTATTGGATAAACTGCTTGAATGAGCCGGAAGTGTTTCAAGGACAAATCCCGGGTTCAGCTATGTGCGGAATATATAGAATTGACGATATCCGAAATCTGGGTGGAGTCAGCCAATCGCCTTGTCCGGTTTTCCCGTTCATTGATATATGTGCTAAAATGATCGCGGTTCAAGCCCGGAATTTGATTCAATCAGGATGTTTATCCGAGAATTAGGAGCGCATGGTTATTCTTCGTATCTTGCAGTAAATCAAACAAAAACAATACTCATTAAATGGAAAAAGGTAAAGTAAAATTCTTCAACACCGAAAAGGGTTTCGGTTTCATCTGTGACGATAAGACGGGACAGGATGTCTTCGTTCACGTCACCGGCTTGAAAAATGATATCCGTGAAGGTGATGTCGTAACGTACGAATTAACGCAAGGAAAAAAAGGAATGAACGCAGTTGAAGTTAAACTCGCGTAACCCCTATAAAGACCGAAGTTAAGTACAGCGCCCCTGCCAGCAGGGGCGTTTTTTTTTGGATCAATTCAAGAGAAAGACAGACTTCAGTGTTGCACGAAAATCCTGCCCCGCGTCCTGATTTCCTTCCCGGTTTCAGCGAGGACGAATAAATATATGCCGGAAGGAAGCAGCGAAACGTCAAGAAGCACGAATTCTTCCTGTGTCATCAGTTCGGTAATGACACGTCCGTTGCTGTCATACAGGGCGAGTCGGTGTTCACGACTGCTTTCGTTTGAAAACCTGATGGTAGTCTGTCGGTCGCAAGGATTGGGATGTATCAGATGGTCGGTATTACTGATATTGAAGACTTCAATTGAAATGACGCGAGTGAATCCGAGATTTCCCAGTTCCAGCCGGTAATAGCTTTTTGTATTCGTAATAGGATCGGAGTCGGTGAAGTCGTAAGACTGTTCGAAAGATGTGCTGCCGCAAACGCCTGTGATTTCACCTATCTGGGAGAACCGGAGACTGTCGGGCGACCGATAGATACGGATGCCGTCGCAGGTGCTTCCGGAACGGATGGACCAGTTAAGATAGACGACACCTTCGTTTTCATACGCTGAGAACCTGCCGAGGACGGAATCCGTTTGTGCGCTGACTGTCAGTCGGCAGAGGGTTAAAAAAACCGTCAGCAGCAGCCGTTTTCGGGCGTATAAACATCCGGAGAATTTTCGGCTGTTAAAGCGGCAGCTGAGCTGCCCGCATTTCCAAGGAACGGCTTTTTGCGTGAATGCTTCCCGAATGAAAATTGGATTGATCATTGGACCCTGATATCAATGATAAGGTTTTTTTATTTTCTCGGTCTATGCCGCTATAAATTTTCACACAGTGGTTCAAGGTTCCATCGTCAAGATCATCCTTCGACGGACTTCATGTAAAATTGAGTCCATGAAGGGTAATAATGAAATACGGCAGTGTCAAGGTGGACGGAAACATCGGATCGCGTTTCTTCCGGCAGGTAGGGAAGTTTCATAAACGTCTATTCTCCATAAATCGGTATTTTTGCGTCCATTGGTCCCGTAGTTCAACGGATAGAATAGGAGTTTCCTAAACTCTAGATACAAGTTCGATTCTTGTCGGGACTACATCTTCAGTTGGCAATAAGCACCAACCGACATTCCTAAAGTGTGATTGCAGTTCCCTGCCTGCCGGCAGGCAGGGATTCTGCCCGGGACTACCAATCTGTATTTCAAGTGATTAAAGGGTCTTCGGACCCTTTGTTTTTATATGTAAGGGTCAGGTCTGCAGTGAAGTGTGCAGTGGATTTACCAAATCAACGGGAGAGTTTTATCAATATGGTGGACGTTGCACATCTATTTTAGGTAGTTTTATAGAAATCACTTTTCAATGGAAACATTCGATCGGAAGAAACATTGGGAAGATATCTATCAAACGAAACAGTTGGAAAGTTGCAGTTGGTATCAGCCGGCTCCGGTCACTTCTATCACTTTGATTGAAGACGGAGGGATTCCTCTTTCTTCCAAAATAATTGATGTAGGTGGCGGCGACAGTTTTTTAGTCGACCGGCTGCTTGACAAAGGATACACCGATATTACTGTCCTTGATATTTCCGAGGCGGCAATTCAGCGGGCAAAACAACGGCTTGGCAGTCGGGGTGAAAAAGTGAATTGGGTCGTGTCGGATGTCACACGTTTCACGCCAAATGAAAAATATGACGTGTGGCATGACAGGGCTACGTTTCATTTCCTGACCGATCCTGCAGAAACAGGTAAGTATGTTGAAATAGTCGAAGCCTCGATTGCGCCGGGAGGGAAACTCATCGTCGGAACTTTTTCCGAAACGGGTCCCAAGAAATGCAGCGGTATTGAAATCAAACAATATTCTCAGGAGGGCCTTGCTGCAGTATTCTCAAAAGGGTTCACGAAACGGTCATGCATGAACGTCGACCATATGACTCCTTCAAGCACTGTCCAGAACTTCACGTTCTGTTCGTTTCAAAGGAATGATTGAATGGCACAATCCCACTTCCGTTGAATGGACTAAATCATCGGTATTTCTGCAAGCTATCGACGCATACACCACACCATAAACTTTCAATTTTTGGTTCTTCTTACCCCATTAATTCTCGCAACTCCTCATTACCCTTTAGAGTGTGAACCGAAACATATCGGTGTAGTCCTGAAATGTCTGTTCAGGGGTAATCAGTTCGTGAGGGTCTTCCTGCAACATCCTGTCAATGGTTGAATGATATATCGGATTCATATGAGGTGTACACATTTACCGGACATGCTTAATTAGAGCAATCGGACAGTAGAAATGAAATAACACTTCAGTAAAAGTGCCGAGTCGATTTTTCAGCCTTAGTAAGCTCAATAATTGATCAGGTAATTCCACGCATTCTGCATGGAGGTCGTTACTGCGCCGGTCGAGGTCTTAGGTACGTATGCATCGAGACAGGTCACATTGTGATTCGGTACCAATACCGTGATCGCGGCGTTGGTCGATGTGGTGAGTTTGTTCGTTCCTCCATAAGGGGACGAATTGTTATCGATGCTCGTTGCCGTACCCGGAAGACCCATATCCGCGAGTTGCGTCTGGACGTTCGCGTAAGCGAACACCTCGTCACGTGTGCTGTTGATGGAGTAGAAGCGGTTGACAGCGGTTAAACCGGCCTGACTCACCCAGTCCGCACTGCGGTTCAGATACGTGTTCCAGTCGATCGAAGCGAAAGCGATGGTTTTGTCGACCGTCACTTTCTTTGCGATGTAAAAAGCGTGACCTCCTCCTTGTGAATGGCCTCCCAGTATGCATTTGTTCCATAACACATCATTCCCGTTCAGGAATTGTTGGTAGTTCAGTCCGGGATAACGTGCGGAGAGATACTGAAGCAGCTTCACCAGGCGTCCTTTGATACAGTTATTCGCGTCGACAGTTACGCCTAGCGTCTGGTTGGTGCCGTCGAAGATTTCCTGTCGGCATTTGCCGAATTGTGTGTTGTCCGGATTGGAGGCAGACCAGGAATAGATTTCACTTCCGTTCGGATACATGAGGCCGATGGCATGGTATCCTAGCGCCGCTGCCCGTTTCACAATTAACTTGTAGAATTCAGGGGATCCGGAGGTGCCGGGGAAGAAAACGAATAATTTATTCTTGAGCGTCGTCCGAGTGTCCACGCAGACGTAATGCTTGTTGTTGTAAAGAAGGATCGACGGATTGGTCGCCGAGGGGGAAATCAGATATTCATAAAATGCACCTCTTCTGACCGGTTGAGGATCCGAAGCAGCGGACTCCTCATTCTTTTCGCAGGAGTTAAGCGTCATCAATAGCGGAAAAAGAAAAATCAGTTTTTTCATTGTTCGGATAAATTAATGTAAAGCAAGATAATTTTTTAGTCCCTAAGATTCAAATGAATCCGCCTTTGACCGAGAGTGATCCGAATTGAGAGCGTGTCTCAATTATTATCTGATTCATGGTTCGGAAACACATTTAAGTGTCGTTATCAAGCGCTTCGATGGATACGTTTTTGCACGGATTGAACGTTCCGTACAGCGTAAATACAAGCAGCTTTGGCCCCCCCCCCGAATTTTAATGCCGAGCTTACGAAAACCGCTACAGGCTGTCTGTCTGGCGTCAGGCTCCGTGCGATTTGAAGAAATTCAGGAGGTCTCATAGGACGTTTACCAACAATTTCAATGCGTTCGTCAAAATACCTTCAGCCGGACGCTTTATGGGTGGCGTCGCCCTTGCGGAAAAGTTATATTAGGTGTAGAAAAGGGGAAGTTTATTTCATCATTCCAGGCATGGGACGGCCGGAATGATGGGTTGTCCTGTTTTACCGACCATGCCAAAACCAAAGCACATCACGTGCCAGAAATGGGTTTTATATCCATTGTCCAGGCTGAGTAGCAATTTGTTTTTACAGGTTGTGATCGTGTCATTATTTTATTTCACGTCATCTCCGTATTCACTGATTGCACAGCAGTCCGGCTCCGTGTGTGATACGTTGGCACTGCCGGCTTTTTTCGAGGTGGATGCAAACCTGCGATCCGGCAATTTGAATTCCGCATCGGATGACTGGTTCACCGGACCGACCGGGACCGGAATCGGAATAATCGGAAGCAATGCTTCGACAGCCTACTCCTCACTTCCGATAAGTGCTTCTGATTTCAGAATCATGCTGCAGACAGCGGCAACGCCGCTGCAACGTAATGTCACCTATGCACAGCGGATGGTCGGTACGCTTGCGACAGTACGAACAACAGCTCTTGGAAGTGTGATGTTGCTGGAAGCGGTAGCGGGTCGTGACCATTTCTCCTCTTCCGCTACCGTCGACAGTAGTTCTTTCCTTTCGGGTAGAAACGGAGATAACCCCTTGCACGATTGGGCAGTGGGCTCCGCGGTTCATACCAATGATGCTGAAATCATCGATGCCGGGGTGCATTACCGTCGGATAGTGACAGGCCCTACAACGTTCGGCGATTGTTGGGGATACGGTTTCGTAACCAATGCCTACGGAAGCGGCGATGCATTCTACGATTTCGAGTTTTTCCAAAGCGGACCGGTTTTTAATAAAGCAACCGGTGCAGTCGCTTCGACAGGCCCGGATACTACGGGCGGACATACGGCCTTTTACGCGGACACCGCCGGAAAGCTTGTTCAGACCGGCGACGTTGTTTTTTCATTGGATCATGTCAACATGGGTCTTTCTCAGGCGATCAGTGTACGCATCTGGGTCAATCCTAACTACCTGGGTACCGGTATTACCAGTTTTGCACAGTACAATGCAAAATCCGGTCGTCAGTTCGAGTTCACCGGTCTTTTCGATGCCGGTCTGAATGGCAATGGTTACGGATATGCGGAGATCCGTCCCCGTGGTACACCGACAAATTGTGTCTTTTATGCTAGTGTGAACCGGATTTCCGGATGCAAGATGCCTGCCGGTACATGGGGAACCATCGAGGCAGGAACGGGAAATTTCAAAGACAGTCTTGAATGTTACCAGTATACGGAATGCGCTATCAACTTCTCCAAATTCGGTTTGGAAAACGTATTGATCAGACTGAATTGCAATACACCCACTGTTTCGGTGGTCGTCAAGTCACGCTCGTCGGCTCAGTTTACATCTAATCTCCGGGATTACGCAGGTCCATACCTCATGCGTAACATCATCGAGTCGAATGCCGGAGCTGACCTGCAACTCGCCTGTGTGGCTTCCACCGTGACGCTAAGCGGAAACACAGCGACTCCTAATCCCACCATTACTTGGAGTGTTGTTCCCGGTTCCGGTGGTAATATCGTTTCCGGCGGTAATACGCTTTCGCCTGTGGTCAATGCCGCCGGTAAGTATGTCATGGCGGTGCGTAATATCCTCATCGCACCCTGTACCGCTACTGACACGGTTGAAGTGACATTGAATCCGGTACAAGTCAACTCTTTCACCCCAACTTCCGGAACCGCTGGTACTTCCGTGACCGTTTCCGGTAGCGGATTCACAGGCGCAACCGGAGTGCAGTTCAACGGAGTTGCTGCCGGCACGTTTACAGTGCTTAGCGATACGCAGCTCACCGCTGTCGTTCCCGTCGGTGCTACCACCGGTTTGATTTCGGTATTGAAGGGAAGTTGTTCCGCCAGTTCGTCGACGAACTTCGTCACCAGCGCTGCGCTTGACCTTAAGTTTTTCCTCCAAGGCTATTATCTGGGCGGAGGCCTTATGAGCCGGCCGTTATATGTACTAGGCCTCACGACTGATTCCACGATTTCAGACAGCGCGATAGTGCGACTTTACGACCCGCTGAACCTGAACTCGCCTGCCTATTCATTCTCCGGACGCTTCCGCAGGGATGGTACCATGTCCTGCTCTTTCAGCGGTGCAATAGTCGGTGGCAGTTATCACATCGTCCTCGTCCACAAGAATCATCTGCAGTGTTGGAGCAAGCTTCCGGTTACGATGACTGCAGTAACGACGTATGATTTCACGACATCGGCTGCAAAAGGCTATGGAGACCAACTGGCTTCCCAAGGCGACGGGACCTTCGGTCTCTATGCCGGCGATATCACGGACGGAGTGACGGACGGAGTACAAGACGGATATATCAACGGTGCCGACTTCAGTTCGATGGAAAATCTCATTCCGCAGGGGCTGTCAGGCACCTATGAGTTCGGGGATCTTGACGGTGACGGATATGTGAACGGATTCGACTACTCGCTGCTGAACAACAACATCACACTCGGGCTGACGGTGGCCCGACCGTTCTAAGACCCCGTCAATTCCATAGACACCAACACCTACCAACGAGACAACCACAATGAAAACCAACCGAACCCGAAAACGCATCGTACTGCTATTATTGGCAGTGTCGATCTGTTCTTTTTCGGCGATAGCCCAGACTGCTGAGGTGTACATCGACAACGATGCACAGACTTCGGCGACAGAATATGAGTTCGATATCAAGGCAAAGTCCTCCGTGGACAGCCTTAGCATCCGGACTTTGGAATTCGGATTATTACTGAATTCCGCATGGCTGAACGGAGGAACACCCTCGGTCACGATCGTCAGTTCTAATATTTCAGGAACGCCGGGTGTAGTCAGTTGGGAAGGGGCTCCTAAGAACGATATCAAGTTGACAGCTAATACGGGTATCGCTTGCGCCACACCGACCATGCTGAATACGACTCCGCGAACGATTTATCGTCTCAAGGTAACCAACTCTGTCAGTTTCGGATGCGCTCCGCCGGAAGTACGTTTTAATTTCGGGGACGGAGGCGTATTTCGTGCGAAGACGATTCTTACGCTTTGGACGAGCTCCTGTCTCAGCTCGATCATCACTCCATCTTCGACCTTCAATGGCGGTCCTTACGTCAGCGGCTCAAGTGGTGCTTCAGGCGTCAGTCTTGTAGCTAATAACCTTCTTCCGACCATCAGCGTGCAGCCTGCGAACACGGTCGTATGTGCCGGTCAGAATGCTGTTTTTTCCGTTGCCGCTTCTTCGGGAGCTTTTCCGGCCGGAAATACGGTCGGCTACCAGTGGAACCTGAACGGTGTTCCTATCAGCGGTGCGAACGCTTCTTCCTATACGGTCAGCGGTGCGACTTCTGCCAATGACGGTGAAGTCTATTCTGTCACGCTTACCGCTGCTTGTGCGGGTACCTATTCCCGCAATTCAGCCTCAGCAAACCTTACCGTAAACAGTCCGGTAGCGGCTTCGATTACCGGAACCCTTGCGTATTGCGAGGGTAGTTCTACGGTGTTGACTGCAAGTTCCGCTGTGTCATACGCTTGGTCGCCGGGAGGGGAGACCACACAGTCCATTACGGTTTCATCGCCCGGCAGTTATTCCGTCACCACCACGGATGTGAATGGCTGTACTACTTCGAGTTCGGTTTCCGTGGTAGAAAATCTTAACCCTTCTGTCAGTGCTTCTTCATCCAACACGGTCACTTGCAGCCTGTCCAGTACGACTGTCAGTGCCAGTGCAGTAGCAGCTGCTTCGAATACGATTACCGGTTATTCCTGGAGCAGCGGACAGACTACTTCGAGCTTCAGCGCTTCTGCACCGGGAACCTATACGGTGACCGTGACGCAGTCTAACGGATGTACGGCCAGTGCTGCGGCTTCGGTTACTGCAGATACAGGTGTTCCGGTCGTGTCGGCCTCTTCCTCCAACCCGCTTTCCTTCACATTATCGACTACGACTGTCAGCGCTTCCGCAGTACCTTCCGGATCAAATACCATTACAGCCTACAGTTGGAGCAGTGGACAGACTACTTCCAGCTTCACTACTTCTGTGGATGGTACTTACACTGTAACCGTCACCCAATCGAACGGATGTACCGCCACTGCCACCACAGTTGTCATGTTGATGACATCGGGTTTCATCTGCGATTCGATCGCCACTCCTGCATTGTTCGAGATAGATGCCAACCTTCGTTCCGGAACGCTCAATCCGGCATCGGATGACTGGTTTACCGGAGCCTCCGGTACCGGCATCGGCGTAATAGGCGCTACATCATCTACCGCTTATGCAGGCTTGCCGCTCAGCGTCAGTGATTTCAAGAATTTCCTTCAGACAGCAGCCACTCCTCTTGAGCGAAATGTAACTTATGCACAGCGAATGGTCGGCAACCTGGCCGCGGTACGTACCACCGCGCTCGGCAGCGTCATGATGTTGGAGGCGGTAGCCGGCCGGGACCACTTCTCTTCCGCTACCACGGTGGACAGTTCTTCTTTTACGGTCGGTCGTAACGGTGATAATCCGCTGCACAATTGGACCGTGGGTTCTGCCGTACATACGAATGATGCGGAAATCCTTGATGCCGGTGTACACTACCGGCGTATTGTAACAGGCCCGACCACCTTCGGCGATTGCTGGGGTTATGGTTTCGTCACCAATGCTTATGGTAACGGCGATGCCTTCTATGACTTCGAATTCTTCCAGAGCGGTCCTATTTTCGAT
>JBJOMA010000062.1:0-5716 GCA_046052625.1 Bacteroidota bacterium | reverse complement strand
GGGCAAAGCCATCCAGTTGCACCCGCTCGTATGTACGGCCTTCAACGCCGACTTCGACGGTGACCAGATGGCCGTGCACGTTCCGCTCGGAAACGCCGCGATCCTCGAAGCACAGATGTTGATGCTTGCTTCGCACAACATTCTTAACCCTGCCAACGGAGCACCGGTAACCGTTCCTTCCCAGGACATGGTACTCGGTCTTTATTACATCACCAAGGAGCGTAAGGGCGACGATAAGACGAAGGTGAAAGGCGAGGGCATGAGCTTCTACTCTGCCGAAGAGGTCACCATCGCCTTTAACGAAGGTCGTGTGGATCTCCATGCTCCCATCAAAGTGAAGGTGAATCACATGCAGGACGGCAAGATGGTGAACGGCATGCTCGCTACCACCGTCGGTCGTGTCATCTTCAATAAGGTGGTTCCTTCCGAAGTAGGTTTCATCAATCAGCTGTTGACCAAGAAAGCGCTCCGTGACATCATCGGGGACGTTCTCGATATCTGCGGAACCGCCAAGACGGCCAAGTTCCTCGACGATATCAAGGAACTCGGTTTCCAGATGGCATTCAAAGGAGGCCTCTCCTTCAACCTGGAAGACGTAAAGATTCCGGATGTGAAGCTCGAACTCATCGGCAAAGCCAATGCTGAGGTGGATGAAGTGTTGAACAACTACAACATGGGCTTCATCACCTACAACGAACGCTACAACCAGATCATCGATATCTGGACCCGTACCAGTTCTCGGATCTCCGAGACGCTGATGAAGCAGCTCGCTTCCGACAAGCAGGGTTTCAACTCCATCTACATGATGTTGGACTCCGGAGCCCGCGGTTCCAAAGAACAGATCCGTCAGCTGGGCGGTATGCGCGGACTGATGGCCAAGCCTCAGAAGAGCGGTGCCACCGGCGGTGAAATCATCGAGAACCCGATCCTCTCGAACTTCAAGGAGGGTCTGTCGATTCTGGAGTACTTCATTTCTACCCACGGTGCCCGTAAGGGTCTTGCCGATACCGCGTTGAAGACCGCTGACGCCGGTTATCTCACCCGTCGACTTGTCGACGTAGCACAGGATGTCATCATCACTGACAATGACTGCGGAACACTTCGTGGTCTTGCCATGTCTGCTCTCAAGAATAACGAAGAAGTCGTCGAATCCCTCTACGACCGTATCATCGGACGTGTATCTGTCCACGATGTGTTCCATCCGATCACGGGTGCCCTCATCGTCAATGCCGGTCAGGAGATCGGTGATGCTGTCGCTTCCGCTATCGAGGATTCTCCGATTGAAACCGTCGAGATCCGCTCCGTGTTGACATGTGAGTCAGAGCGTGGTGTTTGTGCGAAATGTTACGGACGAAATCTCGCCACGGGCCGTATGGTCCAGAAGGGCGAAGCGGTCGGTGTCATCGCAGCACAGTCGATCGGTGAACCTGGTACCCAGCTTACACTTCGTACTTTCCACGTCGGTGGTGTCGCTCAGAAAGGCGCTTCCGATGCAGAGATCAAGGCCAAATATCCCGGTCGCCTCGAGCTCGAGGATATCAAGACGGTCACCTTCAAGGAGGGCGGAAAGAGCCACGAAGTGGTCATCGGCCGCTCCGGTGAAGCTCGTATCGTTGATCCGAACACGGGTACCATTCTAGCTACGGCCAACGTCCCTTACGGTTCCAAACTGTATTTCAAGGACAAGGCCAAAGTGGAGAAGAACGATTTGATCTGCGACTGGGATCCGTACAACGCTGTGATCCTTTCTGAATTCGGCGGTAAGATCGAATTCGAGCACATCGAAGAGGGTGTTACTTTCCGTGAGGAATCCGATGAACAGACGGGTTACCGCGAAAAGGTCATCATCGAGACCCGCGACAAATCCAAGAACCCGGCTATCCGTGTTCTGGATGAGAAGAAAGAGGTTGTCAAGTCCTACAATATCCCGGTAGGCGCTCACATCATGGTCAACATCGGCGATAAGATCACGTCGGGTACCATCCTTGTAAAGATTCCGCGTACCACCGGTCGTTCGGGTGATATCACCGGCGGTCTGCCGCGTGTAACGGAACTCTTCGAAGCCCGTAACCCCAGTAATCCCGCCGTGGTCAGCGAAATCGACGGTGTTGTCACGTATGGCGGCATCAAGCGAGGTAACCGCGAAATCATCATCACCTCGCGTGACGGTGAAGTCAAGAAATACCTGGTGTCTCTGGCCAAGCACATCCTTGTGCAGGACAACGATTTCATCCGTGCCGGCCATCCGCTTTCCGACGGCTCCATCAGTCCTAGCGACATCCTTTCAATCAAAGGTCCTTCGCAGGTGCAGGAGTACCTCGTCAACGAGGTACAGGAAGTATACCGGATGCAGGGTGTGAAAATCAACGATAAGCACTTCGAAGTGATCGTTCGTCAGATGATGCGCAAGGTCATCATCGAGGATCCGGGCGATACCGTGTTCCTGGAGCGCGAGTATGTTGACCGCATTGATTTCATGAAGGAGAACGAAGAGGTACGTGATAAGGTTGTCGTGTTGGAGCCCGGTGATTCCACCGAAGTGAAGGCCGGCCAGATTATCACGTTGCGTAAGTTGCGTGAGGAGAATTCCATTCTCAAGCGCAAGGACCAGAAGGCGATCGAAGCGCGTGATGCCATTCCGGCCACCTCTTCTCCGGTTCTTCAGGGAATCACGCAGGCTTCACTCCACACGAAGAGCTGGATCTCGGCCGCGTCCTTCCAGGAGACGACCAAGGTGCTTAACGAAGCAGCGGTTAACGGTAAAGTGGACGGACTGTTAGGTCTCAAGGAAAACGTAATTGTCGGTCACCTCATCCCTGCAGGTACCGGATTGCGCGAGTACGAGAAGCTTATAGTCGGTTCGCAGGAGGAATACGATCTCCTCATGGCTTCCAAGGCCGAAGAGGAAATGGCTTCCCGTTGATTCCTTTTAGTGATTCGAATCAAAGATCCGGTTGTAACAAACCGGATCTTTTTTTAGTATACCTCACATCCAATAAAACTGAAGACCATGGAAGAAAATCAGAATAACGGTAATCAACTCAATATCGAGCTTACGGAAGAGGTCGCAGACGGCATCTATTCCAACCTGGCCATAATAACGCATAGCAACTCGGAGTTCGTAATCGACTTCGTTAAAGTCATGCCGGGAGTGCCTAAGGCTAAAGTGAAATCCCGCATCTTGCTTACGCCTCAGCATGCAAAACGCCTGTTAGCTGCTTTGAGCGATAATGTCTCGAAGTATGAGTCCGTTCACGGCACCATCAAGCAGACCGAGTCGGTAGGCCTGCCGATGAACTTCGGCGGTCCGACTGCGCAAGCCTGATCTTGAGTTGATTATAAAGAAAACCCCGGTTCAGCCGGGGTTTTTCATTTTCGGGACTCCTGACTGCTGTTGTTATTGCCGGTCAGCAATTGCATGAAATAATAATAAAGCATGGACAGGAGGCCGGCGACGAAGAAGACAACGGCCAACTGACGCGTGGAGTCTTCGAGAAAGAACTCGCCGATCATCCAGATCGAGTTCGCACAGATCCACATGCAGATGGCGATGTTGTGCATGAGCTCGGCCCGGTCGTCTTTATTGCGCCAGGTGATGAACAGCGCCAGGGAGAGAGTAGGAGCGATCATGATGACGCCGGCAGCTTTTGACAAAGTCACCCAGCAAAGGTCTTTCACCAGCCAAAGCAGAATGTGAAAGTTCTCGAATTTTCGGATGTGCGATAGTCTTTCCATGTAATAGATTCGTGGAAGTTGAAGTGCTATTCCAATGCTCCGGGATGAAAGAGAAGGAAACCTGCAGTGAAGAGCACTGATACCGGATTCTTTTGTCGGCTGTAATAATTTACGTGCAGGCTTAACGGTCCGATCGGGCTGTGGAACACCAATCCTCCGGAGGCAGAAAAGAACCGTTTGTTGAACGGAAGCCCTAACGTGGCTTTGTTGTCCGGAGTCTTCAGCAGCTGCTGATACGGCTGAAACAGATACCCCTCGAGCCGAAAGTCGATATTGGAGCGTACGGAGAAGATGTTCCGAATTCCGCCTCCTGCGAAATTCAACGCTCTGTAATCGGGCAGGTATAGTGTCTGCATCTCGAGTATCGGTTCAAAGGCAGGGGCGTTCACCGATGTAACCGTGAAATTATTGAATAGCGGCATGTTCGAGGCGAGGACTGAAAGATTGAATCCTGCCTTGAACCGGCTCCGTTCAAAAAAGAACTTGTCGTATTTCAATGTGCTTTGGAACCAGGTATGCTGATCGGAGATGATGCTCCGGTCGATCGAAGTGGATCCGGGTATTGTTTTTTCTTCAAGTGCGGTAAAGCGAACCCTCCATTGCAATCGTGCACCCTCGCTTGCGAACTGTTTTTTGTTCAACGTGTTCCATTCATAGGAGATCTGGGCCGTGACGCCTTTGAAGGTGGTCTTATCCGCGGTGTCCGCCTGCGTGAAGTTCGGAGTCTGGTAGTAGTTGTCAGCCAGCCGTACATATCCCGCACTACCATAAATCTTGGCTTTGTTTCCGGTCGGTACTCCGGCTGAAAGTCCGAAATGATAATCCGATTTCAGGATATAAGTCGGTCGCTGCTCCGGAAAAAAAGCGTTCACGCTCCTGTAAAAATCGTACTGGTTGAGTGTCGCGTCAAGTTCGAGATAGTAGGGGAGCCGTGTCGGTGCTTCCATTCGGATTTTCGCCTGACCTGAAGTGTACAGTTTTCCGAAGTAAAAGTTGGTCGAGAAACTGTACGCACGTCTTCCCCACACGAGATATGTCAATCCTCCGAACACCTCACTGATTGGGCGGGACGAGATGTTTCCGCCGAAACGGGTAATTAGGTCCCGCTCCCGCTTTACTCGTAATCTCAAATCGAAAGTGCCGTCCGTGCTGTCGAAGATAAGTTGCGGGTCGATCTGACGGATATTCTTGTCTGATATCAGCCGAAAGTAAGGCATCCGGAGCGACTCTAATGGAACAGCGCCGGTATCCTTTTTCATTACGGAACGGATGTAGCTACGCTGTTTGGAATTGACTCCTTCGATAAGGATGTCATCCACGACCACGGGTTTCATTGATTTTCGGAAAGTTGATCGTCGTAGGCGTAGCTCCGAAGCGTCTGAACGCCTGCTGACTGAAGCAAGGATTCGTGGTATTGAATCTGTCGTATGTCGATATCCTTCGCGGATGATCTTATCTACATCCGAAAAATCAAAAAGACCGAAATCATCGGTGTCCAGATCGATCAGGATGCCGTTCCTTCCGTTCATCGAAAGATTGGTCGGATTAGTCATCATGGCCTGCAGCAGGGATACCAGATCTGTCTCACTGGCCGGGCGGTCGTTGCCGGAAGCGTTGATTCCGATGATGAAATCAGGATGGAATTCCTGTTCCATCACATCGGACGGAAAATTGTCATATAAGCCCCCGTCATAAAGGATTTTACCGTTGACGGTGGCCGGTCGGAAATAAAACGGATAGGCCGAAGATGCCCGAACAGCCTGTGCAAGGTCTCCGCTTCGGAAAACGACACTTCTTTTTTGCTCAATGTCTGATGCTACGCAACGGAACGGAATGAAAAGCGAATCGAAATCATAACCTGCTTTTGCTATGGCCGGTCCGGTTCCACGCATCAATGCATAGTCGTAGGGTACCGAACTGATCAGATTGGTCGGAAGCGAACTTTGACGGATGGAGTCCAAGGAGAACTTCAACGAAATCC
>JBJOMA010000061.1:0-3993 GCA_046052625.1 Bacteroidota bacterium | reverse complement strand
CGCACGCGTGCAGCCGAATTCACCGACCGATCATCCCGAGGACGTATTCTGGCAGGTGATGAACGCGTGGTCTTTTGCCGTAGGCGACGTGGTACTGGGAACGAATCCCGTTTCCAGTGATCCCGTTTCTGTGGCCTTGTTGGAAAAAACACTTCACGACATTCTTATCACGTTCGAATTGGAGCAAGTGATGCCGCACTGCGTCCTCGCTCACATCGATATCCAATCACAGGTAGAGGAAGACCGCCCCGGCACTACAGGTATCTGGTTCCAAAGTATTGCGGGCACGGATGATGCTAATGGCACCTTCGATGTTTCGCTTGAAAAGATGCAACTACATGCTTCTCGACGGAACGGGAAGTACGGGCTTTACGCAGAAACCGGGCAGGGAGCCGATGAGACAAACGGTCACGGCTCCGGTTTTGATATGCTGTTTCATGAGTCCAGGAAATATGGAATGATGCGGGGGCTGAAGAAGCAGATCCTTCAACAGAAACCGGATCATGAAGCTTGGGTGCATGTGAATGACGTCGCCGGCTTCATCGGTCCGGAAGTCTTCAGGACCAGGGAGCAATTAGTCCGTTGTTGTCTCGAGGACATCGTCATGGGCAAATTACACGGCCTTACCATCGGCTTGGATATCTGTACCACATTGCACATGGATGTCAGTCTTTCAGATCTGGACTGGTGCATTGACCGCATAATGCCTGCGAATCCGGCTTATCTGATGGCGCTTCCGACGAAGAATGATCCCATGCTCAGCTATCTGACCACTTCGTTTGTGGACCATGTGCGTATCCGTGAGAAATTCGGCTACAAGGTGAATGATGCGATGTGGGACTTTTTCAAGTCGATCGACATCATCGGTGCGGATAACCAGCCAACCGCTCATTTTGCGGATCCTGTTTGGGTCTACTACCAATACTTGAAACGGAAGGGCGATACTCGTACATGGACTGAAATAGAAATTGAAGGGAAACAAGCCATCGAACGCGTCCGTGAGCGTGGTGTTCCTGTTGCTACAGGTCACGGCGAGAATACCTGGGATCTGAAACCGGAACTCGATGCGGAGATCCGGACCTTGTATGAAGACGCGAAGATGTGTATATGGAGGGAATGGCCCGCTGCCTTCTACCCTTTGAAGGAAAATAATCTTTTGCTTGAGACAGGATCGATTGACAGGAAGGATTATATCTATCATCCTCAGTCCGGCGAACGCCTTTCAACGGAGTCGGACATTAGATTGAAAGCCTACGCCGTACAATTCCCGTATGATTACCAGGTAGTGCTATCGGACGGGTTGAATGTGTTGTCATTGACAGATGACGAACATCTGGCACCTTTCCTGGAGGAGTTCAATGCGCTATCGGCGGCAAACGGATTTCTGTTTAATCCGCAGCTCATCCAATTGAAAAACGGTAGGGTTCGGGCGGGTTATGAGGTAGGGAAAACGCTCTTTAAGAACAAATCCGGTCAACCAACGAAAGGCATCATCCATCTGATCGGAGAACGACCGGGTACCAGACACAGAAGCTATTCTGTCTACCTGACGTTGGCGACTGTTCCGGAGTGGTCGGCTGATGATAAGATCGACCATAACATCACCCGCGTCATCAGCGGGATTTCCAATACTTCGCTGCTTCCAAGGCAGGCTGCAAAAGAAACCACATCGCTGATCCGGACGCACTTGCTTTCTAAGAGAAACTGAACCTTGATTAAGAATTCAGAATTCATAGTGTAGAATTCAGAATGCGGTAACTGTTCCTGCCGAAGTAGCGGTAACTGAGCTGCCGATTAATTCAACTACAACCGATATTGCCAAGAACTGTTTCAGTCCGGGCGACATGCACGATCCGCATCGCCAATGTATTGATACAGCTTTTTACTTCCTGCAGCAGTGGTGCCGGCGACGAATCCGGCGATTTCAACGGAAGATCAGCACGTCCTTGCAGTTTGTTCGGATGGTTTTTTCGTCCATCCATTCCGTCCGGAATTTTCCTGAAGAGTAAAGCCCAGCTTGGTCGCCATAATGCCGGCTCATCGGATTTCCTGATTGACCGGACGGCAGTACATCCTCCGCTTCCAGCGGTCGGGCGAAATCGATGCAGCGTCTGAGCGCGGGACCGAACAGGACATTGACCGGAAACCGGTCGGTCAGTATGAATGATTGGTTGTTGATCGTTTCCAATCCGCCGCTAACGGGTAAAGGTCCAACGTTGAAGAAACGGTCGAGCGGTTTTTGTTTACCGATCGGGTGGCCGAACTCGAGCCGATGCATGTATTTCCAGCTCCAGTTTTCGGTTTCATTGCCGAATTTTTCGCTGAGCAAAGTGATTGTTTCTTCCAACGACCGTATCACGATTTCCCTTCTTGTCTCGCACCGGGGAGTCCGGACATCGTCCCACCACTTGGCGGAGTCATTTTTCAATAAGGGCAATAATGAATACTTCACGGTATGGGTCTTCAGGAACGCCTGGAAATCCGCATCACCGATCTCGTCTTCCATGCAGTTCTTGAAGGTCTTGTATATCCAGAGGTAATAAATCACCGGGGCCTTGTCTTCAAGGCTGTGACTGCCGTTCCAAGATGACAGCAACGTTCTTGCTGCTTTTGCAGTTGGGTTTTTCCCATCCGTATCAGGTCCGGCGATACTCAGGAGTGTTCCCGCTACAGTCGTGCAGAAGGGGTTCAGGCTGTCCAGCGATATGCGTTTCAGGTCTTCCAGGTCATAGGCTTCCTTTTCTTCCAGCAGCGCAGATAGCCGGCGCGCACGTTCGTCTGTCAGATAATAACCTGCGTGCAAGATGCCATTAATGCTGTCGGGCTGATGGTTGCAGGAGAAGACATAACCTTTTGGCGGGTTTTCGGATTTGGGATTGTCGTTGAACGGATAGAAGCCTTGCCATTCATTCGTAGAATCGGCGCCGTCGAGCACCAGCGAGTTGGCGACGCCCGGCGTCCGTTTCACAAGTCGGGCGGCGGCATACCATGCGATATTGCCGGCAGTATCTCCATAGATCACATTGAGCCCCGGACTTTCTATTTCGGCTACCGCTGACCGGAACTCAGCCATGCCCTTGGATTTGCCGAGGTCGTAGGTCACTCCGAACAGGTTGCTAGGGAATTTGAGGAGTGTCCAGCTTACGCTCACCGGTCCGTTGAACACTTCCCGGAAATCCTTCATCACATCGCTGCAAACCGGTCCGTGGCTGGTAGATCGGCACGTGATGGTGACGTCTGCGCTGTCCTTCACATGGATGAGTTCCTTGCGTAAGACCATCTTCTCTTGCGTGTTTCTAATCAAAGCGATATTGCTGTCGCCTGCAACTGTTTGTTCGGCGAAGAAGTCTACGTCGTCGTTCTCCAGCATGGTGACTCCCCAGCCGAAAGCGGGCGTATGTCCGAGCGGAGCGAACGGGAAGCCTGCCAGATAGCTGCCGTAGAAATTCGTACCGGGATAGTTCAGGTGGGCTTCGAACCACACACCGGGTTGTTGTTGGCCGATATGCGTGTCGTTTTCTAGCAGGGTGTGACCTGATTTCGATTTGCGTGGTGAAATGGCAAAGGCATTACTACCTGTCCATACTTTCACCGGCATTTTCTCCATGATGGAGGTGAAGGACGGAGCTGCCACATTCTCGCCATTAGCGGGGGTAACAGAGTTGCGCAGTTGGTCGGGGGTGTATCCGAGGATCAGCTGGTCGACGTAGCCGCTTCCGAGTTTCCGATCCATGCGGGAGAGTAACGGATCGGTGCGGAAGCCCATCTGGAAATTGAAAGACATGTAGTCGACGATCAGGAAGAGGTCGCGGAGGCTGTATTTCTCTTTCGGGATACCGATCAACCGGAACTCGACCGGTGTCTTTCCGTGTTCGATGTATTGGTTGATTCCGTCGAGGTAGGCGAGTGTTGCTTGCTGATAGGGGAGGTCGCTCGAATTAAAATATGTACGTACAGAGCTGTCTGCATGTGCATTGATGTCGAGCATCCGGA
>JBJOMA010000060.1:0-6175 GCA_046052625.1 Bacteroidota bacterium | reverse complement strand
ACCGAAAACGAAAAAGCGACGGAAAGTAACCGTCGCTTTTTTCATTGTAACATCTTTACCGATTATGAATGTCTTAGGAACCAGTCGGGATAGCGCTCCCGCAGCGGCTTTTCGATGATTTCGTACGTACGTTGCTTGAGCGTTTCGAGATCATCCTCTGTCATTCCGGTCGTATCGATCGGTTCATGCACGATGATGCGGGCGCACCCGGGTCCTCCGACTCTGCGCTGGTAATCATCCGGCAGGATTCGCCAGTTATCCATGAATGTGACAGGGACGATCGGGACTTGCTTCTCGATGGCGATGAAGAATGGGCCGTTCTTATAACGCCCCATGACCGGACCGTTGTGATGAATGGTGCCTTCCGGAAAAAGGGTGACGCTGATACCTTTATCAACGTCAGATCCTGCACGCAATAAAGCGCGCATCGCATCGATCTTGCTCTTGCGGTTGACAGGTATGTTCATCCGGTCGAAAAACATCCGGAAGAGCGGGATCTTCCGCAACTCCGCTTTTCCCATCGTATGAAAGTAGACGGGGATGGCGATATAGATGAGCATGATGTCCAGGTAAGACGTGTGGTTCGGACATATCACATACGCCTTCCCTTTTTCGAAAACGGTCCTGCGTTCGACCGTATAGAATATGCCCAGTGGCCAGATGATCAGGTGAGCCCAGATTTTCTTGATGCGGAAGACGTATTTGAACCACTTTTCCCGCTGGAGCAAGACAAAGAATACCGGGAAGAACAGGAAAAACGTGACAACCGCGTTTATAAAAAAAAGCGTTCGCCAGATCCACCGTAGGCCGGTTAGCGGGTATCTCAAAAAGCTTTTCACAACAAGTTTCAGCAGAGCATACACTAATCGAATGCCGCGCAAAAGTAGCAGTATTAATAAGATACAGACCCGCGGAATCAGCAGTATTCTGCAGGCTACGCAAGGTAAAATGCTGCAAAACAACTGTTTTTGGACCCTCGGGTACCTGAATTTCGGGAGAAGAGGATCGGCTAAAAGAGCCGATTTTTACGAATAAATCACTAATATGCTGTATATCAGGAAGTAAATCGCTAAAAAGAGGGCTAAAATTGGGTCTTTAGAGAAAAAAGCGTAATTTTGTCCCCCCTTAATTTCAGGAAACCATGACGGGAAGAGAAAGGGAGTTTGTCGTCGAATTCGGTTCGTTGTCCCAAGGCCAACATGAATTTGAGTTCACGGCCGACGATGCGTTCTTTCAACAGTTTGAGCATTCCATCGTGCAGCACGGAAACGTGGACGTATTGGTGGTTCTCGAGAAAAAGACCAACATGTTGTTGTTGGACTTCACCTTGGAGGGCGCCGTTACCGTCACCTGTGACCGCTGTCTGGATGACCTGGAAATCGGAATCGAGGGTTTCACGGAGCTGGTTGTAAAGCTGGGCGACCACGAAGAGGAAGTGTCGGACGATGTGATCATCATTCCGTCGACGGAGCACCGACTTGACCTCACGCATCTGGTATACGAGTATATCAGTGTATCGATCCCGATGCGTAATGTGCATCCGGAAGATGAGAAGGGTAACTCCACTTGCAATCCGGAGATTCTCCGCGAAATCGAAAAGCACCGCCAGACGCCTGACGGTGAGCATTCGGATCCACGGTGGGAAGAGCTCAAGAAGTTCAATTTGAATTGAAAAAGAAAATCGAATCAAACCAATAACAATACCGTTTCGCCATGCCAAATCCTAAACACCGACACTCCAAATCCCGCCGTGATAAGCGCCGTACCCATTGGAAAGCCGAGGTTCCGACAGTTGCCGTCGACCCGACCACCGGTCAGCCGCACCTGTTCCACCGCGCCCATTGGTATGAGGGAAAACTCTACTACAAGGGCAACGTGATCATGGAAAAAGAATCAGCAAGCTGATTCTTCGAGGGATTCCGCCCCATGAACAGTTGACCGGACAGAACCTGGTCAACTGTTTTTCGTATAAGGGTGTATCAAAAATTGTTGGAAAACCAGATGAAAATAGGCATTGACATTTCAGGCGGCGATTACGCTCCGAAGGAAACCGTGGCCGGAGCCGTCCTTGCGCGCAAGGAACTGCCGAGTGATGTCCGGTTGGTGCTCATTGGCGACGAAACAGCTATCCGAAACGAACTGGCATTACATGGCGAATCCGTGGAACAGTATTCGATCGTTCATGCGCCGGAAGTGATTGAAATGGGAGACCACCCGACGAAAGCGTTCCAGCAGAAAACCGGTTCCAGCATCACTGTCGGATTCCATTTATTGAAAGAAGGGAAGATCGACTGTTTCGCATCGGCCGGTAACACCGGTGCGATGCTCGTCGGATCGATGTTCTCCGTAAAACCTATCGCCGGTATTCTCCGGCCGGCTATCGCCACCTTACTGCCCAAACTTGACGGCGGCTGGGGCTTGCTGTTGGACGTCGGCGTAAACGCCGATTGCAAACCGGAAATGCTTCAGCAGTTCGCCGTCCTCGGGACGTTGTATGCCAAACACCTGTTGCACATCGAAAATCCGTCGGTCGGACTGATGAGCATAGGAGAAGAGGAAGAAAAAGGTAATCTGCTTGTGAAGGAGGCGCATACGTTGCTGAAGGATACGCGTGACATCCGCTTCGTCGGAAACGTGGAAGGTCGCGACCTCTTCAACACGAAGGCAGACGTGATCGTCTGCGACGGTTTCACCGGCAACGTGATGCTGAAGGAGGCCGAATCCTTCTATGCGATCATGCGTAAGCGCGGAATAGACGATCCGTATTTCAACCGTTTCAATTATGAGGATTACGGCGGCACGCCGGTCCTTGGCGTGAACGGAAATGTGATCATCGCACACGGCATCTCCAAGGCGAAAGCCATCTGCAGCATGATCCTCCTTTCAAGGGAGGTCGTAGCCGCAGGTTTCTCCGAGCGCATCGCAGCCGCTTTCTCCGGAGAAACCGTAAGTTGACGGGCATCGGACGGCCCTGACCTTTCTTTATTTTTTTACTTTTGTCGCTCATTGATACACCCATGAGCAAGGTAACTGCTGCGATTACCGCCATCGGCGGATATGTTCCGGACTACATCCTTACGAACCAGGAACTGGAAAAGCTGGTCGATACCACCGATGAGTGGATTACCTCCCGGACCGGAATAAAAGAGCGGCACATCCTCAAGGGAGAAGGGTTGGGCTCTTCCGACCTTGGAGCACCTGCCGTACTCGACCTATGCCGGAAGCGCGGAATCGATCCGATGGAGATCGAAGTGCTGATCTGCGCCACTACGACACCCGATTTCGTATTCCCGGCCACTGCCAACATCATCTGCGACAAGGTCGGAGCGAAAAACGCTTTCGGGTACGATATCTCCGCTGCCTGCTCGGGTTTCCTCTTCGCATTAGTAACCGGATCGAAATTCATCGAATCAGGACAATACAAGAAAGTGGTCGTAGTAGGCGCCGATAAGATGTCCAGCATCGTCGATTACACCGACCGTACCACCTGCGTACTGTTCGGCGACGGCGCCGGGGCAGTGCTTCTGGAACCTAACACGGAAGGTTACGGCATACGGGACTCCATTCTTCGCAGCGACGGATCCGGGCGGGTTTATCTGCATCAAAAAGCAGGAGGCTCCGTCAAACCGGCATCGCATGCCACTGTAGACGCAAAAGAACATTTCGTCTTCCAGGACGGACAACCGGTGTTCAAGTTTGCGGTTACACGGATGGCGGATGTATCGGCCGAAATCATGGAACGCAATCAGCTGAAAGGTGATGACGTGGCATGGCTGGTACCGCATCAGGCCAACAAGCGCATCATCGACGCGACCGCCAACCGAATGAATGTCGGACCGGAAAAAGTTATGCTCAACATCCAACGGTACGGCAACACCACCAGCGGAACGATTCCACTTTGCCTGTGGGATTACGAGAAGCAGCTTCACAAAGGCGACAATCTGATCCTGGCGGCCTTCGGAGGTGGATTCACCTGGGGAAGCGTGTGGCTCAAGTGGGCCTATTGAAACTTCCTTTGGACAGTAGCAACCGGCTGTTTTACAGTAATTTACATTTAAATCAATCCTCCTTTGAGCAGGTTTGACGGCTTGCCTGATATGCTTTTTTGACGTAGGTTTGAAGGCTTATTCGTCGGGCACTTTTCCGGCGAATTTGAGGGTTCTACCATAAAAACACCGACGTGAAAAGCAAGAAAACCTCCATCAAGGCTCCCAAGCCTGCCACTACACTGAATATGAACCTGAAAGAAATCGAAAGCCTCATCCAGTTTGTTCAAAAGAGCGGCGTTAACGAGGTCAGCCTCGAACAGAAGGATTTCCGGATTGTCATCAAGACATCGCACGGCGCCGCGGCAGTCGTACATGCAGCTCCCCAAGTCATTCACGCTGCTGCTCCGGCAGTGGCTGCTGCTCCGACACCGGCAGCTCCAAAAACTCCTGAAGCTCCAAAAGCATCCGACGAATCCAAATTGGTCACCATCAAATCCCCGATGATCGGAACCTTCTACCGTTCCTCCTCACCGGACAAGCCCGCATTCGTGAATGTCGGTGACGAGGTGAAGGCCGGCAAGGTGCTTTGCATCATCGAGGCGATGAAGCTTTTCAACGAAATCGAGTCCGAAGTATCCGGCCGTATCGTGAAAGTACTGGTAGACAATTCCTCGCCGGTCGAATACGACCAGCCGTTGTTCCTGGTCGATCCCAGCTGATGCACCTGCAGCCCCGCTGCTGTGTATCCGCCTTCCACCACCCTTTCCTGTCTTTATCATCCCATGTTCAATAAGATCCTGATTGCCAATCGCGGTGAGATTGCGCTCCGCATCATCCGTACCTGTAAGGAAATGAATATCCGTACGGTCGCCGTTTATTCCACGGCCGACAAGGACAGCCTTCATGTGCGCTTCGCAGATGAAGCCGTCTGCATCGGTCCTCCGCCCAGTCGGGATTCCTATCTGAATATTCCCCGGATCATCGCCGCCGCAGAGATCACCAATGCGGACGCGATCCATCCCGGTTACGGTTTCCTTTCCGAGAATTCCAAATTCTCCGCTATCTGCGCCGAACACGGCATCAAGTTCATCGGTGCCACGCCTGAACAGATAGACGCGATGGGCGATAAATCCAACGCGAAAGCGACGATGAAAGCGGCCGGAGTACCGACCATTCCCGGAAGCGACGGCTTGCTGACCGACCTGAAGACCGGACTCAAGACTGCCAAGCAGATCGGCTATCCGGTGATCCTGAAGGCGACCGCCGGCGGCGGAGGCCGCGGAATGCGAATCGTATGGAAGCCGGAAGATTTCGAAGCTCTATGGGAATCGGCCCGTCAGGAAGCGGGTGCCGCTTTCGGAAACGACGGCATGTACCTCGAGAAATACATCGAGGAGCCGAGACACATCGAGATCCAGATCGCAGGCGATCAGTTCGGTACCGCCTGTCACCTCAGCGAGCGCGACTGTTCGGTACAGCGACGCCACCAGAAGCTGTGTGAAGAGACCCCGTCACCCTTCATGACTCCCGATTTGCGCGAAAAGATGGGTGAAGCCGCCATCAAAGCAGCGCTTGCCGTAAAGTATGAAGGCGTCGGTACCGTGGAGTTTCTCGTCGATAAGCACCGGAACTTCTACTTCATGGAGATGAACACCCGTATCCAGGTGGAACATCCCGTCACCGAAGAGGTGATCAACTACGACCTCATCAAAGAACAGATCAAGATCGCTGCCGGCATCGCCATCAGCGGAAAGAATTATTTCCCCACCATGTGCGCGATCGAGTGCCGCATCAATGCCGAAGACCCTTACAACGGCTTCCGTCCATCGCCCGGCAAGATCACCGTGCTTCACGTACCGGGAGGACACGGTGTCCGTGTGGACTCGCACATCTATGCCGGATATGTGATCCCTCCCAATTACGACTCGATGATCGCCAAGCTGATCACGATAGCACAGACGCGGGAGGAAGCGATCAACACCATGGAACGTGCACTGAGCGAGTTCGTCGTGGAAGGCGTCAAGACGACGATTCCCTTCCATCAGCAACTGATGCGCAACGAAGACTTCCGGAAAGGGAACTATACGACCAAGTTCCTGGAGAGCTTCGTGATGGAATAAAAACCATTGCCTCCCGGCAACGCTTTTCTCTTCTTCATTTTTCAGTACCGCAGATACTGCTCGTAG
>JBJOMA010000059.1:0-3221 GCA_046052625.1 Bacteroidota bacterium | reverse complement strand
TATATTTACTTCGCGCTTCCGATCAAGGCCAAGTATTTCGTCATCTTGTACGGTGCTTTGGAACTTTTCTCCGGTGTCGCGAACGTTCCGGGCGATGACATCGCTCATTTCGCCCACCTGGGCGGACTACTTACCGGTCTGCTACTGATCTATTTTTACCGTAGGCCTCGTCGCGACCGATTCCGATTCTGAAACAATGTCGGGCATGTTAGACTCGATCCGCTACCGTTTACGCACGTCGGACATCCTTTTCCGGCTGATCGTACTGAACATCGCGATCTTCGTCGTACTGCGGCTGCTGAACGCCATCTCTTCGCTCTTCCTGTATCCTTTCTGTGATGCCGGTACGGTTTCCGACTGGCTGGCTGTACCTGCCAGTCCGGTCCGATTGCTGTACCGTCCATGGACCCTCGTCAGCTACATGTTCCTGCATTGGGATTTCCAGCACATCCTGCTGAACATGATCTGGCTGTATTGGTTCGGGCAGATCCTGCTGGAATACCTGGGGCCGCGCAAACTGTCAGCCACTTATCTGGCCGGTGGAATCGCCGGCGCACTGATGTACATCCTTTGCTACAACACCTTGCCGTTGTTCGAAGAATCAAGAGCTGTTTCTGTTGCCATGGGAGCGTCTGCTAGCATCATGGCCATCACGATCGCAGCTGCCACTTTACTGCCCGATTACCGGTTATCGCTGCTGTTCATAGGAGAGGTCCGACTGAAGTGGGTCGCAATTGTCATCCTTTTACTAGACCTCATCAATGTAAGCAGTTCCAATGCGGGCGGTCACATCGCACACTTGGGCGGTGCCTTGTACGGATATCTTTTCATCATTTTCCTTCGCCGCGGCACCGACCTTTCCGCATGGCTGGAGAAGCTCTTGGGTCTTTTCAGCCCGCAAGGTAAAAGCGGCAAGTTCAAAGTAGTCAAACGATCATCGGCTTCTTCGGATGAAGAATACCGTACCGACAAGAACCGTCGACAGGAGCGCGTCGACCGGATCTTGGACAAGATCAGCCGATCCGGCTATGACAGCCTATCCGAGGAAGAACGCGACTTCCTGAACAAAGCAAGTCAGGAAGAGTGAATGGAATCCCCCGGTAAGAAGCGCTACTCCTTTCCGCACCGGATCGTCTGGGTGCTGAATCTTTGTTTCATATTCGCCCTGCTGCTTTCCTACCTTTCATGTTACGTTTCGCCCGCGGATGTATGGTGGCTGGCGTTTTTCGGTCTGGCCTACGGAACCCTGCTGGTCATCAACCTTGTCTTCGTCGCCTTGTGGATCTGGCGTCGCAGCAGAAAATTCATCGCTTCCCTTTTGGTCTGCCTTACAGGAACAGGACAGTTCCTCAACATATACGAACCCGGTTTTTTTCAGGCAAAGGCACCGGATAAGGATCGGTATATTCAGCCGCTGCGAGTCATGTCTTTCAATGTCCGTCTTTTCGATCTATATGACTGGGAGGAGAAGAAATCTTCGGCCGACAGCATCTATCATTTTCTGCGTGCGGAGGCTCCCGATATCGTGTGCTTCCAGGAGTTTTTCAGCGGTGATCCGCAAGGTAAAGGCCCCCGAACAGCTGATACCCTGCACCGCGTACTGGAGGCTCCTTTTGCGCATTTACGCTATTCGGCGACAGTAAAACGGCTCGGCTCCTTCGGTCTTGCGACTTACAGCAAATACCCCATCATCCATCAGGGCTTCCACCGGTTCAAATCCCGGACGGGAAACATCTTCCAGTACACGGATATCGTTGTCGGAGAAGATACGGTGCGGGTATTCAACACGCACCTGGAAAGTATCCGGTTCAAAAAAGAGGATTATTATTTCATCGAGAACCTCGGTAATGAGGAGGTGGAACAGGATGAGCTCGCCGGAAGCATGAACATCCTTCGACGGTTGAAACGTGCGTTCCTGAAACGCTCCTATCAGGCGGAAACCATCCGGGATTTCGTACATAACAGTCCTTACCGGGTGATCCTTTGCGGCGACTTCAACGATACGCCCGTATCTTACACGCATCACCTCTTAGCGCAGGAACTCAAGGACGCGTTTCGGATCAGCGGTGCCGGCTGGGGAAGAACATACTCAGGCTCTTTTCCATCGTTCAGGATCGACTATATCCTGCACGATAAAAACATGAAATCATTCGGATACACTACGCACAAAATCGAGTTGTCCGACCACTATCCGGTCAGCTGTTTTATCAGCTGGAAGCGCCCCGGGCTCTGAGTACGGACAGCGGCCGATATACAACGTTGTTTGTTGAAAGTTCGACGCCCAAACGAATATCAGCATCCGTCTGAATGCGGAAATTGGTCCGGAAAATCTATTCGTACAGTCACAATGAAAATATTGATGGTATGCCTTGGAAACATCTGCCGATCACCCATGGCAGAGGGAATTCTTCGGCAGAAAGTGAGCGAGCGAGGGTTGGCGGTTTCCGTCGACTCTGCAGGCACGGGGAATTATCATACCGGCGAGGCGCCGGATCATCGCGCCATTTCGACTGCCGGTAAATTCGGCGTTGATATTTCCGGTCTGACTGCACGGCAATTCACGACGTCTGATTTTGAGGATTTCGACCGAATCTTCGTAATGGATCAGAGTAACCTGCGAAATGTACTGGCAATGGCCGGTTCCGAAAGCCAGCGGTCGAAGGTCGCATTACTGCTGGATGCGGTTTATCCCGGCGAAGAAATGGAAGTTCCAGACCCCTGGTTCGGCTCCTTGGAAGGATTCGATCGCTGCTTTGAAATGCTGGAAACCGCTTGCGATAAGATAGCAGAAATCATTGAAATTGAAATAATTAAATAGTAGTTTTGAATGTCTTACGGCACGCTCTATCTGATACCGGTTTTTCTGGGCGATGCCCGACCTGAGCTGCTTTCGCCTACGCTGGTTCGGATTGCCGGTTCACTTACAGATTTTGTCGTTGAGAACGAGAAGTCCGCACGCGCCTTTCTCAAAGCGGTAGGTACGACTGTTCCCATGCAACAACTCCGTTTCCAGGTGCTAAATGAGCATACGCCGACGCAGGAAGTAGCACCCCTACTCGATTCTTTACTGGCGGGAAAGGATGTCGGACTGATGAGCGAAGCCGGCAGTCCGGGGATCGCCGATCCCGGCAGCGAACTCATACGACTCGCGCACGCAAAGGGCATACGTATCGTACCGCTTAGCGGTCCGTCGAGCATCCTGTTAGGACTTATGGCCAGCG
>JBJOMA010000058.1:0-5009 GCA_046052625.1 Bacteroidota bacterium | reverse complement strand
CGCGACAATCGTTCCGACACTGGTGGAATTCCAGATCCACCAGGTAGTCAGACTGTTCCAGGTCAGCATCGAAAGGAAAAACCAGCCGAACACTTTCAAAGAGTGGCGGCGACCTTTTTCGAGTTCATAGGTCCGCTCGATCCATAACAGCGGAACAAGTGCTACGAAAATCAACGGTGTCCAACCGCGTTCCGGCCATGCCAGCCAAAGCAGTATGCCCGTAAGCAATGAAAAGGACAAATGACGTACGAAAGGTGAAACACTCCTCATACTGCCAATATCCTGAAAATCAAAAGTTGTAAACGTGCATCCCGTTAGGAAAAACCAACAGCTTTTATTAACAATCCCGCAGTATCAGCGGGTGTTTTTATGCCAGTTGGCAGGGTTAGCCTGTGCAAGCGGCGTTACGGTGATATCGTTCAATACCACGTGCGAAGGACGGGTGGCCGCGAAGTAGACCAAGTCGGCAATGTCCTGTGCCTGTAAAGGCTCATAACCTTCATAGACGGCCGCCGCCCGTGATGCGTCTCCCTGAAATCGCACCAGCGAGAATTCCGTTTCGGCGGCTCCCGGACAGATATTGGTCACCTTGATGCCATAGGGCAACAGGTCGATGCGCATGCCCTGCGACAGGCTGTCCACCGCCGCCTTGGTCGCGCTGTAGACATTCCCCTTCGGATAAGTCCAACTACCTGCAATCGATCCGATGTTGATGATGTGTCCCTGCTTGCGCCCGATCATGCCGTCAACCAGGGCGCGCGTCACATTCAGCAGGCCCTTGATATTAGTGTCGATCATCCGGTCCCAGTCGTCGAAGACTCCTTCTTGGAAGGAAGCAAGTCCCGCGGCAAGTCCGGCGTTGTTCACCAACACGTCTATCGCTTGCCAGTCGTGTGGCAGTGCGTTGAGTTGGCGAAGCGTCTCTTCTCGTTCGCTGACATCGAAGCACAGCGTCAGCACATCGACGCCGTACTGTTCGCGAAGCTCGTTGGCTATGCTATCCAGTCGGTCCTGGCGTCTACCGGTAAGGATCAGCCGCCAGTTGTGCGAAGCGAAGGTGTAGGCGATTGCCTTTCCAAATCCGGAAGTCGCGCCGGTGATGAAGATGGTTTTTGACATGGAGAAAGGTATGGACTTTTTTGAGTAGCAAGTTGCAAGTTGCAAGTAGCGAGCTGCGGGCTTGTACGCCGGAGCGCAGCGAAGGTGGATTGCTGTTTCCCTGGAACTTGGACCCTGGAACTTGCAGCCACCAACCACTAACCACTAACCACTAACCACTAACCACTAACCACTAACCACTAACCACTAACTTGCTTCTCTTGTAACTGTATCCGAAGTAGATTACCAGTCCCACTACCAACCAGGCACCGAAACCGATCCAGTTGTGGACGCCCAGTTCGCTCATCATGTACAAGCAGCATACCAGTCCCAGCAGGGGAATCAAAGAAAGCTTCTTCACCCATGCCAGCCAGGTCAGGTATACGGTCGTCAGCAGGAAAATCCACGTGGGGATCTTATGTTTGAAGACATCCCAGCCGCTGTCCGTTCTGACCGAAGCAGGGATCGGCAGTTGTTCCACCGCCGCCGAATAGGCCGCCGGAGTCAACGCTGACAGATACGCCTCAAGATCGTTTCCCGCTTCCTCCCAGCCGTGTGCGTCTCGGACTGCGATTTGTGCCGTTGAAGTTGCCGCTTCTTTTGCATCCAGGTTGCTTACCAACGTGGCCGCGTCCCGCATCACCGGACCGTTATCCAGGAAACGGTCTGTTTCCTGTCGATAGATTGTCAAGGCAAGTATCAGTCCCGATACCACCATTCCGGGAAAGAGATACCGTGAGTTGATGTACGGTGTCCTGAATTTTCCCCGTGGTGCATCCGGCAGTGTCTCCAGGCGCAATACGCCGGCGCATACAAGCACGAACGCGAACAAGGTGCCGATACTGCACAGGTCCGTCACCATGGTCAGGTTCATGAACAGTGCCGGCACGGCAACGACGAATCCGGTTACGATCGTTGCGAAGGAAGGTGTCCGGTAGACAGGGTGAATACGGGAGAACCTTGCCGGCAGCAAACCGTCGCGACTCATGCTCATCCAGATCCGCGGTTGACCCAATTGGAATACCAGCAGCACACTCGCCATGGCGACGATGGCACTCACGCCGATGATACCCGACATCCAGGTGAGATCCAGTTTTTGGAAAACGAAGGCAAGGGGATCTCCTACGCTCAGCTCCGAAGAGGCGACCATGCCTGTCAGCACCAGCGCAATGGCGACATACAATACGGTACAGATCACGATGGACCACATCATTCCTCGTGGCAGGTCCCGCTGCGGATCCTTGCATTCTTCCGCAGTGGTGCTGATGGCGTCAAAACCGATATAAGCGAAAAAGACCGCACTCACGCCTTTAAGTACACCGGGAAGGCCGTTCGGCAGAAATGGATTCCAACGGTCGGTGTCGACATAGAATGCGCCCACCAGGATTACCAATAATACTACGGCCAGTTTGATGCCGACCATGATATTGCCGGCGTTTTTGGATTCACGCACGCCGCGGTAAACCAGCCAGGTGATCAGTAAGATGATCAGCAACGCCGGCAGGTCGGCAACGAAGTGAAACCCGCCGATCACCGGAGCTCCCTCCCAGGCTTCATAGGACGCGCGTATTCCGGCGTCGAGGTTGTCGAATACCTTTCCGGCCGACATGAGGGCGACCGCCTTGTCGTGACCGTTCATTGCCGTGATGTAATCCATGGTCATCCATTGCGGCAGGTCGATGCCCATCCCGGACAAAAGTCCCGTGAAATAGTCCGACCAGGAAATCGCCACAGTGATGTTGCCGATCGCATACTCCATGATCAATGCCCAGCCGATGATCCAGGCCACGATTTCACCGAAAGCGACGTAACTATAAGTGTATGCGCTACCCGATACCGGTACCATCGACGCGAACTCTGCGTAAGCGAAAGCCGCGAAACCGCAGGCGACAGCAGTGAAAAGGAACAGCAGGATGACGCCCGGACCACCGTCCGCGCTCGCTTTCCCGATGGTACTGAAGATGCCTGCACCGACAATCGCCGCAATTCCCAGCGAGGTCAGGTCGCGCACGCCCAGATGCCGAGACAGTGACGGATGGCCCTCGGCTTCGGGTTGATCCAGCGTCTGACGCACGGATTTCTTTCGGAAGAGATTCATAGTAGTGGTGAATGGAACAAAGATAAGATTCGTCTATTTGATAGTACGGTCAGCAATGAACGGAAACAATCGTCCGGTTTTTTGCGGATCAAGCAGCCGGACCCATAGGTAGAGCAGGAACGGAAAAATGACGATCTTATATCGGACCATCGCTCCGAGGACCGGTGTGATAAGTCCTGTCAGGGTGAGTATCGAAATGCAGAAGAACAGACTGAACAGGTCGGTCGCTTGAACCCTGTCTTTACTTCCGAAGCATTTTATCGTCAGCAATAAAAGGAAGCATAACAACAGCAGGTTCTCCAAACCGGCGGCCACCACCATCGGATTCTCCGGCCGGTCCGTCACCATCGGATGTAAAAGACTCCGTAAGCAGGCGGCCGGTGCATTCATCAGAATGCTGCCGGCTCCGTGTTCCAGCTCTGGTATCGGAAAACGACTCGCAGGGTTCAATCGGTCCGCCTGCGCCAGGAAGTTGTGCTGCTTCCAGTAGATCAGTTCAGCCAGATCGTATTCCGGACGGACACGATACAGGTTGAAGCCGATAACCAGGGAGAGGGCATAGACTGCGGAAAACATCCCCAAGGCCTTCGCTCCTCCGGTCTTCCGCGACAGATACCAGGCTGTGAAGCCTGGGAGCACGGTCATGATCACGTAGAATTTGGTGAAAAGTAGAATGAATAAGCCGCCGATGAAAAGGGATACTGTTCTTCTCTCCGCACCGTTGGAGGTGATGCGTGAGAAAGCGAACACCGCCATTCCCAATGCAAACAGCATGAATCCGTCTTTCAATAATCCGGATCCCCAGAAGAGGAGGGAAGGAAGCAGGAATAGCACTACGAAATAAAGTCGTCTGCGTCCTGCTGTAAGTACGCTGAGTGCCCGGTACAACGCATATAGTCCCGTGAAAGAGAGCATGTTGATCAGGACTACATGCACATAATAATGACCCATCGAGAAGAAATGGAAAAAGGCGTTCAGCCGGATGATAGTCTTGTTATCGTTGAAAAGTACGTCCCGGTTCAGCCACGCGCTCATGCGCTCATAATAAGGACGCAGCTCCGCCGCGTTTCCGTCGATTCCGGTCAGCATGCGGAAAAAATCGAACGGATGTTCATGCAGCGTGTCGAACAGCAGCCGGCTGTCGTTGAAGAATTTTATTGTATCAGAAGTGTAGCTGTCGCGATAATGATGGTAATACACGAAGCCCAGTACCGAGCCGGCGATGACCTTCAGTAAGAAAGCAACCTGCAACCACCCCGTCGGAATTTCCGGGTCCCTGAAAAAAGCCGAACGGCGGATCAGGTAGACGAACAATGCTGCATAGGCAGCGCAAAGCGACAGTTCCATCCGGGGTGAATGTTCAAAAGTAGTATTAAACGTCCTCCTTTTTAAGCGATTTGAAGGTCGATTGTCAATAAAGAGGCTGGTTAATTGCGTAATTTCGCGGCCGTAGAGCCTATATCTTATGTCGCTGACCGCTGAACAAACCGTTACCGTCGAGAACGCCCGTGAATTGGGTCTTTTACCCGATGAATTTGAAAAGATCAAGGAGTACCTCGGCCGTATACCCAACTTCACCGAGTTGAGCATCTACTCGGTCATGTGGAGCGAACATTGTTCCTATAAAAATTCCATCGTCTGGCTGAAAACGTTGCCCAAGGATGGCCCGCATATGCTGGCGCAAGCCGGGCAGGAGAATGCCGGACTCGTAGCCATCGGCGATGGCCTCGCCTGTGCCTTCAAGATCGAATCACACAACCATCCATCCGCCATCGAGCCCTACCAAGGTGCGGCCACCGGCGTGGGCGGTATC
>JBJOMA010000057.1:0-3658 GCA_046052625.1 Bacteroidota bacterium | reverse complement strand
ACCTTCGTCAGGATATCAATCCTTCCCGTTCAAATGCCGTTTCGCAGCACCGTACTCCTCCTTCTCCAACTCCTTTCAGTAGTGACTTTCGCTCAGGTCCGCTTCGACCGTGTTGATTCTGTTTCGCTGGTAGTCAACGGCAGCGTAATGCGGAATGCCTGGGCCGGCGGTGTGAATTTTCCGCTCTACTCGTCCGTCGATTTGAACGGGGACGGCATCAAAGATATGATCCTGTACGACCGCGTCAATAGCCGGCTCAGCTGCTACGTGAACGACGGAAGTCCTGCACTCTCAGCGTGGACCTATGCACCGCAATTCGAGTCCGCATTCCCGACCATTAACCGATGGGCACTGATGTACGATTACAATTGCGACGGCCGGGAAGACCTTTTCACCATTTCGCCCATCTATCCTTCCTGTATCGCCTGCTACCGGAATGATTATTCACCGGGTACCGGTCTGCAGTTTACGCTCGTCGCGCCGGTGATATACGAGCTCTTCACGACGAGTTCCTTTCCGGTTTTCGCCACCGGTGTACTTATTCCGGCATTCGATGACATTGACGGGGATGGGGATATGGACATTCTCGGGTATAATTCCATACCTGACGGACGCGTAATCTATCATAAAAACGAGTCGATGGAACTCTTCGGCACCTGTGATTCCTTGCGTTTCACCTATGCCAGTGCCTGCTGGGGAAATTTTGCCTTTCAGGTCGGCGGCGCCAACGAGGTGGGCTGTTTCAATTGCCCTTGCCGTGGTTCTGCGTACCCCAACGTCCAGACGCCGCAACATTCTGAGCCTGTATTCGACAAGGGCGAAGCCCGGCGTGATGATACTGTGACCAGCATCTTTGCCATCGATATCGACGGTAACGGAGCGAAGGACCTGCTGGTCGGTGATATCTCCGCACTAACGACCTTGATGGTACACAATGGCGGCAGTCCGACGGTCGCGCTGATGGATACGGAAGATGTCAGTTTCCCCTCCACGGATGTGCCCGCTATCATCAACGGGTTCCACTATCATGCCTACATCGATGTGGACAACGACAGTCGAAAAGACCTGATCGTATCGCCGAACGAATTCGAAAACAAAGACGCGCAATGGGTGTACAAGAACAACGGAACCACTGCCTCCCCTGTCTTTAACCTGTTGACCACATCGTTCCTGCAGGACGGAATGCTGGAAGTGGGAGAGAATGCCGCACCGGTCGTTACGGATATCGATGCGGACGGTCTGCCCGACCTGGTTGTTGCAGGTGCGGTTTATGACACGGCCAACGGAACCTATATCACGTCGCTCTCCTATTTCCGGAATACGGGTTCTTCCCTGGATCCCTCCTTCGAACTGGTCGACGATGATTTCGCCTCCATTTCTACTTTCGCTTATAATTCGACGATTTATCCTGCCTTCGGTGATCTGGATGCGGACGGCGACCGCGATTTACTCCTGGGTACCGAGGATGGAAAGCTACAGTTGTTCCAGAATAACAACGGCTCCTTTCAATTGTCCGTTCCGAATTTCATGAGTATCGATGTGGGTAACAACTGCACTCCGCAGCTGATCGACCTGGACAGGGACGGGAAGCTGGACATCGTCGCCGGGGAGAAAAACGGCTTCATCAATTTCTTCAAGAACATAGGCACTGCTGCCGCTCCTTCATTCGCTTCGGTTCCGACAGAGGATACGCTTGGAGGAATCATTCTTCAAATGACCGGTTTTGCAGACGGCTATTCGGTACCGTTCATTTATGATACAGCCGGAACCTACAGGCTCGTAGCATCCAACATGGCCGGATATGTCTACTTCTACGATGGCATCGACGGAAACATACTGGGGAATTATACCCTGCTCGATTCACTATTCGATACTCCCAAGACCTCGCGTATCCGGTTCAACCTCTCCGTGGGGGGCGGTGACCTGAACGGTGACGGTTATTGCGACCTGGTACTTGGACATGCTTCCGGGGGTATGGAGTTGTGGTATCAGCACGACGGTATTGCAGCGATCAACGGAGTGGTTGAGAAGTCTCGTATCGCCGTTTATCCCAACCCGGCAGACCGTTATATCGTGGCTGAACTGAGTGGAGCGTTCAGTAATTTGGACCGACTGGAGTTCACCGATCTGTTCGGTAGAATTGTAAAACGGGTACAGGTTGAATCAGCTGTGGTCAAAATCGCCATTACCGATTTGCCGGACGGAATCTATTTCGTACGTTCCGAAGCAGGAAGGACCCGGACAGCTCGAATAGTCGTCCAGCACTAAGGACTTAGTGCTTTTTATCAGCTTCGAAACGCATCGCACCCGAATTCAGGCAGTAGCGGAGGCCGGTCGGAGCGGGTCCGTCGTCAAAAACGTGACCAAGATGGGCGCCGCAACGTGCACAAGTTATTTCAGTGCGAATCATTCCGTGGCTCTTATCCAACGTTTCGCGGATATTCTCCTTCTTGACAGCCTGAAAGAAACTGGGCCAGCCGCAACCGCTTTCAAATTTTGTATCAGAAAGGAACAGCGGAAGACCGCAGCATACACAGTAGTATGTACCCTTTTCATGGTTGTCCCAATATTTTCCTGTGTAAGGTCTTTCAGTTCCTTTTTCCTGGGTGATATACCATTCATCTGAACTAAGACGTTGACGAAGTTCTTCTTTGGAGGGGATGGATGCTGAATCTTGCATGGTGAAATAAGTGGGTTGGGTGACGGTCTTTTCTTTGGAATGCTGTCCACAGGAGGTCAGGCACACAGACAGTAAAACGGGCAGGAGTGACAGGATGCGCATGGTGTTTTACGGATGTGGGATGAAAACCGTGCCAAAGCGGACGTCGTTAGGATTAATTAACACTTATCATCCACGATTGTTCCCTGTCGACAATTTTTCGGCTGCGGCTTGCGCCTGTTTGCGTAATTCCGGTACAGCGGTGCTTTCCCAGCGGTCACCTTTCAGCAGCGATCCGACAATGATTAAAGACGGGTCGACCGAGTCGTTACTTCCGATCGGATGACCGGTGGCGTCGCAACGAACTCCGAGATCAAGCGGGTCGGGTGTAATGTGGCCACCTTCAAGCAGGCTGTTGAGCAGCGGATCCCCTAATCGTCGGACATCCGTCTGTGGTCCGGTGCAATTGATCACTCTTCCTGCCATAAGTTGTTCAATCGTAGCCGAATCGCGGTTAAAAAAGGTGACGGTGGCTGCGCCGTTTTCCTCGTGTATGTCCAGGATCCTTCCCGGACGAACGATCAGCAATCCCCGGCTGATCTCCGATTGAATCAGCATATGGATTTCTTTCGGCAGGCGATGGCGCGCCAACCCCCAAAGATGTCGCAGGTGGGCCATGAACCGCTTTTTTTCTTCCAATGAAAAAGCGGCCCAGATTTCCGGCGTTCTCGATCGCACCGCATCCACGACTGCTTCGCCCGAAACTCCTCTTGAGTGGACTTCCCGGATGTGTTTCCTGAACAGCCTAAATACTTCGTCCAGCCGATACGGAGGGTGAAGCGCCTCCAGTATCTGTGGTTGCGGTTCGTAATCACGATGGGACAGAATGCGGAAGCCTTTAGGCGACAGCGCAACGATATTTCCTTCATACCCTTCCTCACGCAAACCTTGTACGACATCGACCATGGTCAATCCCGTTCCGATTATGAGGACCGGCAG
>JBJOMA010000056.1:0-11837 GCA_046052625.1 Bacteroidota bacterium | reverse complement strand
TAACAACGGCCAGGTGTATTCGGTGACATTGACCTCGGCGTGCGCAGGTACGTATTCGGTCACATCCACCAACGCTACATTAACCGTAAATCCGACCGTACAGGCTGACATTTCAGGTACGTTATCCTACTGTGCGGGCAATTCTACCGTACTTTCTGCAAATACCGCCAGTGCATACAGTTGGATTCCAGGGGGAGCTACAACACAGTCGATTACCGTAACTGCGCCGGGAACCTACCGGCTCACCACGACTGATGTCAACGGTTGTATAACGAGTGACAGCGTCACCGTTACCGAATTCGCTAATCCGACGCTGTCAGCCTCCAGCAACAGTCCGGTCTGTGAAGGGGCAGCTCTAATGCTCACCAGTACAGCTTCCGGTTCAGGACTGGCCTATTCCTGGAGCGGACCGGTGAGTTATACTTCTTCATCCCCTTCTCCCACCATTCTTTCTGCTTCAACTGCAGCCTCCGGGACCTATTCGGTTTCGGTGACGGATGCGAACGGCTGTACCGCCTCTGCTTCTACTGCAGTATCCGTATTAGGACCTCCTTCGGTTTCCATATCGTCCGCGAAACTCCTTAACTGCAATCAGCCTACCGTGACGGCAACAGCAGCAGCTGTTCCTTACAGCGGTCAAACCATTACCGGATATCTGTGGAGTACCGGTGCCACGACTCAGAGTATTACTATTTCTGCGGCAGGAATTTATACTGTTACGGTCACCCAATCCGGTGCTTGTAGTGCTACGGATACGCTTGAAGTCCTTTCCGATTTTTCAGTACCGACTCTTACAGCATCCTCCTCCGACATCATTACTTGCAGCCAGATGACTTCGACTGTCAGTGTTTCAGCCGTCGCATCCGGAACAAATACAATTACCGATTATCTGTGGAGCAACGGTCAAACCACCTCTAGTTTTACTGCGATTTCTTCCGGCACCTATTCCGTTACAGTCACTCAGTCCAACGGTTGTACTGCGAGTGTGTCCGTAACAGTTAACGCGGATCTGTCTGTACCGTCAGTAACTGCCGCATCCTCCAACCCGATCACTTGCAGTCAGGCAAGTACCACCGTCAGTGCCAGTTCAACTGCTTCCGGCTCAAACACGATCACCGATTATTCCTGGAGCAATGGTCAGACCACCTCCAGTTTCAGTACGTCCACAGCCGGAACCTATACAGTAACAGTCACTCAGTCCAACGGTTGCACCTCTTCCGCTTCGGTTACCGTAGTTTCCGACGGGAATGTTCCTTCTGTAACAGCCGCCTCATCGAATACCATTACCTGCAATCAGCCGACCACTACAGTAAGTTCTACCGCTACTCCCTCAGGAACCAATACTATTACCGCTTACCTGTGGAGCAACGGGCAGACTACTTCTAGTTTCGCCACTTCCACAGCAGGGACCTATACCGTTACGGTTACACAATCTAATGGTTGTACTGCAACAGCAAGCGTTACCGTTACCGCCGCATCAACCCTGACGGCATCAGCATCTTCAGGTTCGATCGCCTGCTTCGGTGGCTCGACCACGGTGACGGTGACGGCCAGCGGCGGCACCACGCCTTATACGGGCACCGGCAGCTTTACGCGCACGGCCGGAACGTACACCTTCACGGTGACGGATGCCAACGGCTGTACTGCGACGACCAGCGTAACGGTTACTGAACCTACACAAGTCACGGCTTCTGCATCGGCTGGTTCTATCGCCTGTTTCGGCGGATCGACTACGGTGACGGTGTCAGCCAGCGGCGGCACCACGCCTTATGCTGGTACGGGCAGCTTCACGCGCACGGCCGGAACGTACAATTTCACGGTTACGGATGCTAACGGCTGTACGGCTACGACCAGTGTTACAGTTATTCAGCCGTCTCAAATTACCCTGGCGTTTACAAAAACGGATGTGACGACTTATGGCGGTAACAACGGTTCCGCTACTGTCACTGCTTCCGGTGGGACTCCGGGATATTCTTATCTCTGGTCGAACGGCGCGACTACTGCTACTACTACCGGATTGATTGCAGGCACTTACACGGTGACTGTAACGGACGCAAATGGTTGCACCCGAACGGGAAGTGTTACGATTAATCAGCCTTCCACGGGCACTTGCGGTCCCTTCCGCAGCTATGGTCCCGGTGGATGGGGATCACCCTCCACCTCGGTCCCCGGCGCTTACCTCGATGCCAACTTCGCTGCTGCTTACCCGACCGGGTTACAGATCGGTAGTTGCACCAGGTTCATCCAACTTACTTCGGCAACAGCAGTACGCAATTTCCTGCCTACTTCCGGAACACCGAAGCAGCTGCCACCGGGCACCTTGATAAATCCAACTGCTGTTTCTTACAGCAACACGTTTGCCGGACAGTTGGTCGCGTTGAACCTGACCATTACATTCGATGCGTTGAATCCGAGTTTCGCACCCTCCGGCGTATTATTCCGCGATCTGATCATCTCCACGGGCCCTTTCGTCGGACTTACTGTTCAGCAGTTGTACAATCTTGCGAATACAGCAATCGGTTGCGGAGGTAATAAGACTTATATATCCAACCTGACAACGGCGCTTGATCTTACCAACAACAGCTGGAAAGACGGAATCCAGCGCAATAACTATCTCGTTTGTCCGGCAAGTCCTGCTCCTCGCATCTCATCGAAAGGTCCGGAAGCTCCTTTGCTTTATCCGAATCCCACGAGTGACAGAATACGCTTATCCATTGAAATGCAGGAGAGCAAAGTGCTGGAACTTGTCCTCTTCAATGTGACCGGACAGCTGATGTATAAGGATATAATCCGTTTCGACGAAACGGGCATACAAGTGATCGAACTTCAGTTAAAGCAGCTGGGACTCTCTCAGGGAATTTATTTGCTCCGCGTCACGGCCAACGGTGCAACGAACGACTTCCGTATCATACTTACGGATTGACAGTATTTTTGAGGTGATATGCGGCTATGCAGCGATGCGTAGCCGCTTTTTTCGAATACAAGAAGGCCGGTCCCTTAAAAGGTGCCGGCCTTTCCTGCCTCATGAAACTGTGTCCAAGTTTCATCAATCTTCCCGGTCGCCCGTTTCTTTGAATTCGCTGCGGGCAGGAGTGAAATCCAATTCATTGTGGATGGAAATCTTTTCCTTCATCTTGTCATCGAAACTGTCGATTGTACGGTCTTGACCAAGGATCTCTTTGCGGTCCAGAAGTACAGCTTTTCCTTCTTTGTAGCTGGTCATGTGCTGACCTTCGTGGATACTGATTTTACGCTCTGCATCGATTTCGCGGATGTTTTTATCCTGGTCCGCACCTGTCGTTCCGAAAACAGTCTGATGGCGGTTGTCGAACAGGTAAACTTTGTCTTTGGTCAATTCGCGAACAGGTTCTTTTTCCTTCATCGTTTTCTCATCCAGTGCGAGGGCACCGCGTACACTGCGAGCCTGGATATCCTCATTGGCGTCCTCCCGGGTGGCGGAAATATCCGCTTGTTGCATGGGTAAAACGGCTTCTTCTTTTGAGCAGCCCGTAAAGGTCAATCCGAAGATCATTGCTGCAGCTGCTGCGTGGCGGAGGTGGAGTTTGTTTTTCATGGCTTTTGGTTTTATGGGTTATTTGATCGTTGTTCTGATACAATGATACCCTTGAAGCCTATCTCTCGTCCATCGGCTTTGAACAATAGGAGCGACGGAACGGATATGTGGCAGATAGGCGTGGATAATCGGTCAGAACGATTCAAGGGATTATGAGTCCCCGGATGCCCTTTCTCTACAAATGGATGAAAAACGGCATCAATGCCGCTGTAGTTCGCTGACTACCTCTGATTTTTCCAAAAAACCGGTATGATTCCAAAGCATCTTTCCCTGCCGGTAAAGCTGTAATACGGGCAGGCCGGCTATCGCTAAATCTTTACAAAGCTGCCGGTTGGCATCTGCATCAATTCTAACAACCGTAACGGTAGATGACATCTCTGCGGCGATTTCTTCCAGGTAAGGTTTCATCTTCTTGCAGGGCTGACACCACTCTGCATAGAAGTCGACCAGAACAAGTTTGTCGCCGGCAACTGTTTGGTCGAATGCGGTTTTTGTCATCCCTGGTGAATCTGCACGTACGCCTGTCTCCGGTAAACCCGCGACTCGCCATTGCAGAATGCCTCCTTTGAGATTATACACATCGGTGAATCCCAAGCCCCGCAGCTTCTCGGCTGCAGCGGCGCTACGCCTTCCGCTAAGGCAGTAGACCAATACCTCCCGGTCCCGCTCCAGTTGACTTATCTGATCCGTAAAAGTCGAATCGTACCAGTCGATATTGCGCGCTCCTTCTATGTGGCCTTTATCGAATTCTTCCGCAGTTCGAACATCCAACAGAATCGGCACCGGATCGGCTTGAAGCTTCCGGTCGAAAGCAGCCGCTTCCAGCTCAGGTGTTGCACTTTTCAATGCCTCCTGAGCAGTCACTTGAAAAGATAACATGGAAATCGACAGGGCGACCGGAAGTAGAAGTCTCATGTTTCAAAGATAGCCAATATGAAAGGACCGGCACCTTATCTTTGTCATAAAATCAGCAGACAGCCATGCGAATCCGTCATGTAGTGGTACTTGTACGCAATCAGGAGGAAGCATTGAAATATTACACGGAAAAACTCGGATTCCGTATTTCAGAGGATTCGACACTCCCATCCGGAAAGCGCTGGCTGGCTCTATCCCCTTCGGATAAGGAACCGGGCGGTGTATTGTTGGCTTTGGCCGGAACAGAGGAACAGTTGGCGCGGGTGGGCAATCAGACCGGAGGCAAAGTATTATTAGTATTGCATACCGATAGCTTTGACAGCGAAGTGGAGCAATTGAAATCCAAAGGTGTCAAGCTTGTGCGAGGTCCCGTCAATGAACCGTGGGGTAAGGTCGCCGTATTCAGCGACCTGTATGGCAACCTCTTCGATCTTGTACAGCCGGAGCTATAGAACGCACCCTGTGATATCATCCGTATCGTATGAGCCGAAATCCTATTCTGTGCTTATCTTAGCGCTATGGCATTCGGTGTCATTATAATGCTGCTCTTCTTTTTTCTGATTGCTTTCCTCTATGCCTCTGTGGGACATGGCGGTGCTAGCGGCTACATTGCGCTGATGGTGTTGATCGGCTTGTCGCCGGAAACCATCCGACCGGTGGCCCTGATAATGAATATCTCAGTTTCCCTGATCGGTACAGTACACTTTTACCGAAGCGGACATTTCCGGAAAGAACTGCTATTTCCCTTCATCATTCTATCCGTGCCTTTGGCTTTTTTCGGCGCGAAGTTGCAGCTACCTGTGTTCTTCTTCAATCTTCTGCTGGGAGTTTGTCTGGTGGTCGCCATGTACCGCCTGCTGACCGGCTATAAGAATGATGTTGATGTACTCCGCCCGCTTCCGACAGGCTGGGCCTTGACTGCAGGCGGCGTGATCGGCTTCATTTCCGGACTCATCGGTGTGGGAGGCGGTATCCTGTTGTCACCCTTTCTGCTGCTGGGTCGCTGGGCGACATTGCGCCAAGCCGCTGCTGTCGCCGCTCCTTTTATCCTGATCAACTCCCTATCCGCCCTTATTGCAGGAGGCTGTACGATTCAAGGGGTTTCTTCTCTTCACCTTGCCGGGTGGGTAGCGGCAGTCGTTTTCGGAGGATGGTTGGGAGCATATGCCGGCAGCGTCCGACTTCCCGTAAAAGCCCTAAGGTATTTCCTGACCATGGTCCTCTTGTTAGCCACCTTCAAACTCATGATCCGTTAAGCATGATTGATGTAGCTGCGGCAATCGACAAGCTGAAACAGTCAGCACCCCGTCCGATCCCGGTTCGGGTCGCCCTTCCTGATGCTCTGGGTAGCAGGCTTTCCAAAGACATCAGTGCTCCGCTTTCCATGCCGCTGTTCGATCAATCCGCTGTCGACGGGTATGTCTTGATGAACGGCCCTTTCGGCGGAGAAGAGCTTTTCGAAGTGACCGGTGAAATCAAGGCCGGTGATCCCGCTCCTCGTCCGGCCAGGAGGCCGGTAGCCTACCGGATCTTCACAGGTGCTCCGGTGCCAAAGAAAGCATGGTGCGTAGTGATGCAAGAGCGTGTGACACTTCAAGAAGGAGCCGTTCATGTACCTTCCGAATGGCAATCACACGGTGCCAACATACGATCCAAGGGCAGTCACTTCAGAAAGAAAGATCTCTTATTGAAGAAGGGGGAGTTGCTTACCCCTGCTGCCATCGGACTGCTCGCGTCCGTAGGAATCTCCTCGGTGGAGGTTTTCAGTAAACCCCGCATCGGAGTGGTGGTGACGGGTAATGAGCTTACCAGTCCGCATAAACCGCTCCGGCCCGGAAAAATATTCGACTCTAACTCCTATTTCCTTGCTGCCGCCCTCGAAGCTTCGTCTTTCGAGTCCGTCCTGATACGTTCGGCCGTGGATTCAAGAAAAGCATTGGATGAAGTACTTCGAAAGGCGATCGGTAAGTGCGACGTGATCATTCTGACAGGAGGTATTTCCGTCGGTAAATACGATCTGGTCTACGAGGCGCTCCGGTCTGCCGGCGTACGTGAACTCTTTTATAAAGTGGCGCAAAAGCCGGGAAAGCCGCTCTTTGCCGGTAAAAAAGGGCGGAAATTATTTTTCGCACTTCCCGGAAATCCGGCAGCGGTCGCTGTTTGTTTCCACCGGTATGTCCTGCCGACCTTGCAGGTCATGTCAGGTCAGCCATCGGCTTTTGAAGGTGCCTTCCGATTGCCTTTGAATTCCGACTATGAACTCAAAGGAGATCGCGATCTTTTCCTTCGTGCTTTCTGTGTCGATAATGCCGTACAGCTGTTGTCCGGTCAGGACTCAGACAATCTTTTCACTTTTGCACAAGCGAATGCTTTAGTGTATCTTTCAAGAGAACAACACTTTTACCGTAAAGGCGATATGGTCGAGGTGATCCGACTTTGACTTTTGACTTCCGTCAATACCGAACAGTCATGGAATTACGAATTAGGACTTTTGGGAAATTAGCCGAGCACGCAGGCGGCGAGCTGTTGATTCCTGCTGTCCCGGATACGCGCATGCTGAAAGCGGCACTTGAGGCCCTTCATCCCGTTTTCCGTGATGTGCCGTTCCGTATTGCCGTCAACCGTCGGCTCGTCGATGGCGACGTACCTTTGTCCCCTTCGGATGAAATTGCGGTACTACCTCCTTTTTCCGGCGGCTGACAAATGAGTGATACGTACGACTTACGTTATTCCCGTCAGATCGGTCTGGCAGGATTCGGTACCGAGGGTCAGCAACGCCTCTCGGAGGCTCGCGTACTTGTAATCGGTGCCGGCGGACTTGGTTGTCCTGCTCTTCAGTACCTGACGGCCGCCGGTGTCGGTCAGATCGGAGTCGTGGACCACGACAACGTCGCGTTGCATAACCTGCATCGTCAGATACTCTATTCGGAACTTGACATCGGAAAATACAAGGCCGAAGCGGCAGTAGCACGCTTGCGACAGCTCAACAGCGAAATCCGGATCGATGCATATCCGTTGTATCTGGACCCGACTATCGCCGTGGACTTGATGATGCCGTTCGATCTGGTGTTGGACTGCACGGATGATTTTGCAACGCGTTATCTGATCGATGATGTCTGCTACTTGCTGAAAAAGCCCTTGGTCTACGGTGCTGTTCACCGGTACGAAGGACAAGTGGCTGTTTTCGACGGGACAGGCAGTTCCTGTTTCCGTGATTTATTTCCTGCTGACGAGGATAATGCCAATGTGCGTGATTGTAATTCGGAGGGTGTAATAGGTGCCTTGACAGGTATCGTCGGTACTGTTCAGGCTTCGGAGGCGATCGCCTTGCTGATCAACGGTACTTCATCACTCGTCAACCGGCTTTGGACAATCGACAGCAGGACACTGCGCACGGATCTGTTTGAAATAACTTTTGCAGGTGATCACGACCGCCCTTCAGGTATGGAACAAGTGTCGTATCATCCCTATGAATTCCGTCCTTCGGTCGTTCCGGAAGGAGCTTTGCTCGTCGATCTCCGTGAAGAATATGAATACGGTGAAGGAGATGCCTGGACAGCCGGTAAGGAAGTGCTTCGGCTACCTTTGCACGAACTTCTTGCCGACAAAGAGCAGATACCCCGTAACCGGGCGGTTGCCTTCTTCTGTGCCACCGGACACCGCAGCCGATTGGCTGCAAACTTTCTCAGTCAGACATGCGGATTTGAAAATGTAATCGCCATCCGTCCGCCTCGAAAACAAGGATCCGACCATCAATAACGTGACTACTCCACTGAAAAAAATAAAAACACCCTTTGTAGAGGGTTCCGTTTCGCCTGCATTCATTGCAGAAGCGATTGCCAAGCATGCGGCCGACCTGACTATCGGTGCGCATCAGTTGTTCCTCGGTCAGATCCGATCCGATGATAAAGACGGAGCGAGTGTGAGTTCGATGGAATTCACGACCTACCGTGAGTTGGCCGATACGGTCTATTCTGAATACCGCGAACAGCTTTTCAGCCGATACTCCATCACCTGTATGCATGTTTACCACAGTCTTGGTACTGTCAAGGCCGGCGAAATAAACCTGTTTGTTTTCGTCTCCGCGAAGCACCGTAAAGACGCAATCTCCGCTTGTGCCGATCTGGTCGAATGGATCAAGGCTGAGCTTCCTGTATGGGGTAAAGAATCCTTGGAAGACCATTCCTTCCGATGGAAGAATAATTCGTAATTCATATGATCGACATTACACATAAGTCCGATTCCCTCCGCTACGCCCGCACACAGGCGGTTGTCCGCTTCAGTCATGCGCGAACCGCGGAAGCCGTTCGTGAGAAGAAAGTTCCCAAAGGGGATGTCTTTGAAATGGCAAAAGCAGCTGCGCTGTTCGCTGTCAAGCGCACCAGTGACATGATTCCCGACTGTCATCCGTTGCCGGTCGAGTACGCGGGTGTCAGCTATGAATTGGAAGACACTCAGCTCCGGATCATCCTCGAAGTGAAGACGGTTTATAAGACAGGTGTCGAGGTGGAGGCGATGCACGGAGTTTCGGTTGCGGCGCTGACGGTCTACGATATGTTAAAGCCGCTAGACAGCGGTATTGAAATCACTTCCATTCGTTTACTTGAAAAGAAGGGGGGGAAGTCGAATTATTCCTCGGAATTCATGGAGCGGATCTCAGCAGCAGTCGTTGTCTGTTCAGACTCTGTCTCTTCCGGTAAGAAGGAGGACAGTGCAGGAAAGGCGATTATCAGTCATCTTGACAAATTGCAGGTGAAAGTGTCCGAATATTCCGTCATTTCTGATGAAATCGAGCAGATACGCGGGAAGCTGAATTCGTTGGTTGCAGCAGGTCATCAACTAGTGATCTTTACCGGCGGCACGGGACTTTCCCGCCGTGATGTCACCCCCGAAGCGATCCGTCCGTTACTTGAACGTGAAGTTCCGGGTATCGAAGAAACGATCCGCCAATATGGTCAGGAGCGAATGCCATACGCCATGCTTTCGCGCAGCGTGGCCGGAATGATCGGCGACTCGCTGGTGTTGGCGCTGCCTGGATCGACTCGGGGCGCATCGGAGAGCATGGAGGCGGTGTTCCCGCATGTCTTACATATTTTTCGAGTATTGGAGGCGCTGCGCCACGAAGAGGGAGGTTACTAAGGATATCGTATGTTGACAGATCGATTCGGACGGATTCATGACTACCTGCGCATCTCCCTTACGGATGCGTGTAATCTCCGCTGCACTTATTGTATGCCGGAACATCCGGTTTTTGCCCCTAAGGACAAGCACCTTCGGGCAGACGAGATCGGTAGAATAGCAGAGACGTTCGTAAAGATGGGTGTACGTAAAATACGTCTTACCGGTGGCGAGCCCCTCATTCGTTCCGATGCAGATCGGATAATCGAGGATCTTGGCGGACTGCGTCAGCACGGTCTGCGGGAGTTGACGCTAACAACCAACGGTATCTTCCTGCACGAGCACATCGAACGCTTCCAGGTGGCCGGTATCCGATCGGTCAATGTGAGCCTGGACACGTTGCTGCCGGAGCGTTTCTCCGAAATCACTAAACGGGACCAATACCACCGTGTCATGTCAAACATACACCTGTTACTAGACCGGTCCATCGAGGTGAAGGTGAATATGGTAGTGATGAAGGGTGTCAATGATGACGAAGTGACGGACTTCGTGGCTTTGACGCGGGATTATCCGTTGCATGTACGTTTCATCGAGTTCATGCCTTTTTCCGGAAACCGTTGGCAGGACCGCCGACTGATCCGTTCTTCGGAATTGTATGACCGGCTCCGTAGGCAATTCGAGGTGACACCTTTGGAGCGCAAGAAGCACGACACTTCCAAGGCGTTTCAAGTGCTCGGATTCGCAGGCACCTTCGCGTTCATTTCCACCATGAGCGAACCGTTCTGCGGGGATTGTAATAGATTACGTCTTACAGCTGACGGGAAAATCAAGAATTGCCTTTTTTCAAAAGGGGAATTAGATCTCCTGCAACCGCTTCGACGGGGAGAACCGATCGAGCCCGTCATCCATTCCGCACTTGCTGTCAAGGAAGAGAAATGGGGAGGGCAGGAGTTGTTTGCTGCCACGGAAAACCGTTCCATGGTTTCCATAGGGGGCTGAAAACGGATGAATCGGGCAACTCCGTTCACCCATCATGAAGGTCTTTTACCAAAATCACGTCACATTTCGGATTTCTGCACGTATCTTTAGAGTAAGGATAAGACCATGAAAAACGCCTTCCTTCTTGCGTCTCTGCTTTTTTTATGTTTCTCAGTTTCGTATGCGCAACGCCGTGCGGAAATCGGTCTGTCCGGCGGTGTCACTAATTACATCGGCGATCTCGCCAACGAGGCGGTGTTTCCCTATAGTTCAGCTAATTCGGGTGCAGCCTTGACATTGCGCGGTTTCGCCGGTAATCCGCGTATCCGTTACAAGACCCTCGACCCTTACATCCGCTTCAGTTGGCATCGGCTGCAGTACGATGAGACCGAACCGCTTCGTGACAAGCAGGGAGTCGATCTTCGTAATTACCGTCGCGGACTCGGCTTCCGAAATGACCTGTACGGGATGGAGACCGGTATCGCTTACAATGTTTTCCTCAACAAGCGGCAGCCGCTCTGGAAGCCTTCCTTTTCTTTTTTCTTCACCGCCGGTATTGGGATCTTTTACGGAACTCCGAAGGCTGATCTGTTCCGCGGAAATATTTCGCTGGATAACCGCTATTATTTCTGGCAGGACGGTACCATCCGTGACAGGTCAGAGAATCCCCAACAGTTAGGTACCGTCTTAGAGAAAGACGGCGTATATGAGACAGACCTGCGATCATGGAGAACCGAGGGACAGGGGTATTCGAAAGAGACCAGAGGTAAACAGCCCTATTCCCTGCTGAACATCGGAATACCTGCCGGTGGCGGTGTCCGATATGTCCTTAATAAACAATGGACGATTTCGGCCGAATTCAGTTATTACTATTTCTTCACCGACTATCTGGACGATGTAAGTGATGAGTATGCCACCTATGAAGAGCTGCGCGCCGCTTTTCCGAACAACGGCGAGTTCGAGACGGCAAAATATATTTCCGATCCAACCGGATGGGGTACCAACGGCTTTATTGGCCCCTATACCAGCATTCGGGGCAACTCCGGCCTGAAGGATGCGTTCACTTGTGTTTCACTCGAAGTGGCCTATAAATTCGTCTGGAAAAAAGCCGGGATTTACGGTCAGCTCTCCTCTCGCTAAGCGGCTGCGCGGGGCTTACGCCGCATTTGCAATCCTTTTCATGATCGATCGTTTTGCCAGGGGCAGGAACGTTTCCTGAAAGGGCAGATTGAATTCCGATTCTATCGCAAAG
>JBJOMA010000055.1:0-3024 GCA_046052625.1 Bacteroidota bacterium | reverse complement strand
ATCACTCCGCCAATTGAATTCCTCCGAGTTCTTCGATGACCGCGACTATCTGCTGTTGAGCGAATATGCCGAACCGAAAATCACCTATCAGCCGGACCAGCGTTTTAGGACTACCATCGGGTTCCGGTTCGGCTCGAAGAAAAACTTGGAGGGCGCGAACGAATCCCTGGAGGAAATGAAACTTGGAACCGAAGTGCGCTACAACTCCGCAGATGCAGGACTACTGACAGCCCGGTTCAACTTCATCCGATTGGACTATACGGGGAATACGAACAGCTTCATCGCTTATGAGATGCTGGGCGGACTCTCTTCCGGGAGAAATCTTACCTGGAACCTTTCGCTGCTGCGTAACATCAACAGCATCATCCAGGTGAATGTAGGATACGAAGGAAGAAAAGGAGAAGGCAAGCGTACCGTACACACCGGCAACGTCCAGTTCAGGGCATTCTTCTAAAAGTACGCGGTCATTTCAGGATCACAGAAGACCGACCGATCTGGACACCGGACTGATACACTTCGACGTTGTAAGTGCCGGGCAGGAATTCAGTACCGCGTGCCCAGCTTATTTCTACGGGAGTGTCCTTGTTATCGTAATTGACCGTCTCTTTCAGGGTGTAGTTGAGAGCCTGACCGCCGGACTGGAATACTTCCTGCTGTGATGAAAGCACGGTGCCGTCAGGACCTATGACACGGATGTACAGATCGATCGGGCCCTTATCGATGACTCTGTTCTCGCCGAGTGTGAAACGTGTACGGATCTTTTGTACGACTTTGGCCCGGTTGGTCAATGTAGCACTTCCGTTTGCGCGGTAGCGTACGCCTTCGGTGTTCAGATCCAATGCTTTTAGAATCGATCCGGCCGCGACTTTGGAACTCAACGCGGTATTCTGGTCGGAAAGCCTGCTGTTGATGCTTCGTGCCTGATCGAGGTCCGAGTTAAGGTCCTGATTTTCGGCCTGGAGACGGGCGTTGATCTTTCCAAGAGAATCCAATTGAGCCTCGTACCTGGAATTCATGCCTTTCAATTCCGCCAGTCTTCGTTTGGCTTCCATGATCTGCGCGGGGCCTCCTAGATTGATTAGTTCCTGGATCTTAGCCGCTTTCTGACGGATTTCCTCTTCACTCTTGCTAAGCTGCTCCATCAAACCGGTATTCTCCGATTTGAGACGATCGAAATCGGCCTTCACCTGCTTCAACTGTTCTTGCAGGGCGTCGCGCTCGGCAGCTGTGGAATAGATGGTCTTGTTGGCGTCGTCCAGACTGTGCTTCTTCTCGAAGAACTGCCATAGCAACAGTCCGTTCGTTCCAAGCAGGATAGTGATGACGATGATCACTACTCCCTTCCTGGGTCCTTGCTCCTGGTATTCGTCCTTGTTGTAGTCCTGCGCTTCCATAATGACTTTCTTTTGGGGTGGTTCAGGCGTCTCCCTTTTTCAACTCATCGACGTAATTGAGTCGTAATTCGGTCAGCGCATGATCAAGGATGCGCTTCTCATTATCAGTGAGATTCCCGCTCGTCTTGACGCGTAGCATTTCCAACGTGTCAATGGCATGTTTAGCCTGTTCGAGATTGCGTTCGATTCGGTCATTCGCAGGATTTTTCAGTTTACCCAAAGCGACCATTGCCGATGAGTGGAAAATGGCTACTAACTGAGCGAAGGCGTATTCAGAACTCATCCCGTTCTAATCTAATGCGTTTTATCAAAAATAAGGAATATTCAGATGTAGAAGTTCTGCCCTACAAACCCTATTTTCAACGTTCCATGACAGGCATCAGGCATATTTCGGTTAGGATTTTCAAATATTTGGACACTAATGGCTTCCTCTAATATCCCCAAGCAACGCCGTTCGGGCGTTTCAAAGTTGGTTTTACTCAGAAGCGGAGCTGATTATTTCCGAAAACTCGAAGAACTGATCGGAGAGGCGCAGGAAGAGATCCATTTGCAGACCTATATTCTGGAACCGGACAGAACAGGGATGAAAATCGCCGAGGCGTTGATTGCAGCAGCCCGAAGAGGGGTCAGGATCTTCCTCATGCTGGACGCTTTCGGATCATCGTCCTTTAACGGATCGGTTTTCGATCGACTGGTGCAGGCCGGTGTAATCATCCAGTTTTATGGTCGTCTTTTCCAAAAAGGACGGTTCCACCTTGGCCGTCGTCTGCACCGTAAAGTTTTTGTAGCCGACGGACACATAGCCCTGGTGGGAGGAATCAATATCAGTGAAAAATACGATTCCGCAGACGGACATGTTCCTTGGCTAGATTTCGCCGTATGGGTTGAAGGACCTGTGGCACGCAGATTGCGCCTTATCTGCAGGCAACGGTGGTTGAACATCCGGATCCGAAAGAAGTCGCAGTACCTGCGGCATCCCTGCATGCCCGAACAGGAATATGAACTCTTGTCCGGATCGGTCCGGGTGACGCAAAATGATTTTTTACGAAAGAAGAATGAAATCGCGATCAGCTACCGGAGAGCCATACGGGAGAGCAGGGAATCACTGGTGATCGTGGGCGGTTATTTCCTGCCGGGCGGAAAGATCCGACGGTTGCTGCGAGCGGCTCGAAAGCGGGGTGTATCCATCCGGCTGCTGCTGGCGGCTAAATCGGACGTGATGATCTCCGTTTATGCCCGACAATATCTCTACCGCTGGTTGGTACGCCATGGTATTGAAATCCACGAATACCTTCCTGCGAATGTCCACGGAAAAGTCCTGGTCGCTGATGGTCGTTTCGTCAGTATCGGCTCCTATGACCTGAACAACTTGTCAACTTACAGCAACATAGAACTCAACTTATCCATCCTGCATGAACCTTTCGTCGATGATCTGAAAAAATGTCTGGAAGAGATCATAGCGCACGATTGCCGGCAAGTGGATGCGGTGCGGTTGAGGGCACGGGAATCGGCCTTGTACCTGTTCCGCTGCTGGGTAGCCTATCGCGTCACCAAAACGCTGTTCGGTCTGGCATGGCTACTATCGAAATCAGGCACGAAAGGTTGATATGAGGTTAACGGGCGCCTTCGT
>JBJOMA010000054.1:0-2874 GCA_046052625.1 Bacteroidota bacterium | reverse complement strand
CTGGTCATCAGTGCCATCCTTTACAGCGAGTTCACATTCCTGTTGCTGCTGGTGCTTATCGCACTGCTCGGCGTCTATGAATTCTTCGGTCTGCTCCGGCACAACGGTATTCAGCCACAGGTGCTCCCCGGAATGCTGTTGGCCGCTCTGCCGTTCCTTTCCCCTATCCTCGCCTCCGGAGCGGGAATTCCCCTGAACCTGTTGCCACTGGCAATCGTGCTTCCCTACATACTTTTCATCCGGGAACTCTATACAAAAGCCGAAAAGCCGTTCACGAACGTGGGAATGACTCTGCTCGGACCGATATACTTGGCCTTTCCGCTTTTTCTGTTCTACCTGTATGCATTTCAGGCATCACCGGACGACACGTACAGGCCGGAAATCGTGCTGGGCTATCTGTTCATCTTGTGGTCGAACGATACCGGTGCTTATTTTACAGGAAGGTTTCTCGGCAAGCGAAAGCTGTTCGAACGGATTTCGCCGAAGAAAACGTGGGAAGGATTCTTCGGGGGTATGGCACTCTCATTAGTAGTTGCCGCGATAATAAGCCGTTTCTATACCTCCTTTGATTTACAAACCTGGATGATCATCGCCCTGATTATCACGACTACCGGTACGTTGGGTGACCTTGTGGAATCCTGCTTCAAACGCAGCATAGCCATCAAGGATTCCGGTCAGTTACTGCCGGGACATGGCGGAATCCTGGACCGCTTTGACGCCTTATACATCTCCGTTCCCTTCGTCTTTTTTTACCTGTTCTATTTCCACTAAACCGGCAACGATTACCTTCCCGATACGGGAACATTTCCGGATGAATTTCGTATTACGTTCACCTTACCAACCACATCATTCTCAATAATGAGTACCACCACGGTCGCCCCTGCAGCAGAAATAACGAATCCCTATGATTCGATGATTCAGCGCTTCGATGTCGCAGCCCGCATCATCGGACTTGATGAAGAAACCTATAACATCCTGAAGACGCCGCAGCGACAATACCTTGTCAGCCTTCCGGTGACGATGGACAACGGGAAAGTACAGGTGTTCGAAGGATACCGCATTATACACAATACCGGTCGAGGACCTTCCAAAGGCGGTATCCGCTACTCGATGGAAGTGAATCTGGACGAGGTCAAAGCACTGGCCGCTTGGATGACCTGGAAATGCGCCATTGCGGACATCCCTTATGGCGGCGCCAAAGGAGGGATTACGTGTGACCCTTCCAAGATGTCAGTCGGGGAAATAGAACGGCTCACGCGTGCCTACACCATCGCGATGGCGGATGTGTTCGGTGTCGACAAGGATATTCCTGCACCCGATGTGGCAACCGGTCCTCGGGAAATGGCGTGGATCGTTGATGAATTCAGCCGGCTTAAAGGCGCTTTCACTCCCGGTGTTGTAACGGGAAAACCGCTTCATCTGGGCGGTTCCGAGGGTCGTGTAGAAGCGACCGGCCGCGGCGTGAACACGGCGGCGCTGGAAGCGATGAAACAGATGAACCTGGATCCGACAAAATCGACCGCTGCCGTTCAGGGATTCGGAAACGTAGGATCGATCTCTGCACTGTACATGCAGGATGCAGGAATCAAGGTGATCGCCATCAGCGACCATACCGGCGCCTGGAGAAATGACAAAGGAATCGACATCCGGGCCGCAATCGATTACCGTAACAACAACAAAGGCGTACTGAAGGGATTCACCGGTGGCGTACCGATGGATCCGGACGAGCTGCTATTCCTGCCGGTAGACGTGTTGGCACCTTGTGCATTGGAAAACCAGATCGTCCGTTCGAATGCGGACCGGATCCAGGCAAAACTGATCGTGGAAGGAGCGAACGGACCTACCTCTGCAGGTGCCGACGAGATCCTCCAGAGGAAAGGCATTGTAGTCGTGCCTGATATTCTCGCCAACGGCGGCGGAGTGACGGTCTCTTATTTCGAGTGGACACAGAACCGCTTCGGATATTATTATCACGAAGAAGAAATCAATAAGCGAGCCGACCGCTCCATGATTCGTGCGTTCCAAAACGTGTGGGAAACTTCGAAGAAGTATGACGTATCCATGCGCATCGCAGCGTATATCTTTGCGTTGCAGAAAGTCGCTGTCGCGGTGAAGTCCCGCGGACACTTCTGATCGCACCACCTCCATGATACGCATCCACAAAGAAGGCTACGCCTCCCTCCTGATCGCCTTATTGGTGCTGGCAGCGGTTCACATCGTCGCCGACCAGTTCCTGAAGCCGTTCCCCATTTTCTTTTACGGCCTGCAGGCCGTCTTCCTCGTACTATTCCTTATAATCCTCCAGTTCTTCCGCAATCCGGTCCGTAAGACCGACCGGAACGACCGGCACATCATCGCACCTGCCGACGGTAAAGTAGTGGTCATCGAAGAAGCGGAAGAACCCGAATTCTTCAAGGGCAAGCGCCTGCAGATCTCCATCTTCATGTCACCGTTCAACGTGCACGTCAACCGGTATCCGGTCAGCGGAGAGGTCATCTACTCGAAGTACCATCCGGGACTTTACCTCGTCGCGTGGCATCCGAAATCCTCCACCGAAAATGAACGGACCACGGTGGTGGTGGAGACTTCCGGCAAGCAGCAGGTGCTGTTCCGCCAGATCGCAGGCGCATTGGCGCGGCGTATCGTATGCTATGCACAGAAAGGATTCATGGGAAAGCAGGGAGAGGAATTCGGTTTCATCAAATTCGGATCCCGCGTGGATATTTTCCTGCCTGTAGGAACCAAGGTGAATGTCGCGATGAACGAAAAAGTGCGCGGCGGCGAAACCGTCATTGCGACGTTCTGACTTTTTCCTGACCGTCGCTTCCCGGACAGTTCTACTTATTTATTTCGAAGCCGTCGCCGTTCGCTGAT
>JBJOMA010000053.1:0-3857 GCA_046052625.1 Bacteroidota bacterium | reverse complement strand
TGATGATTTTTCCGAATCCGGCATCCAATGAATTCCGGCTCCTCTTCCACTCCTCCCGGGAACAGGAATATGTACTTCTCATCACGGACGCCTCAGGTAAAACCGTTTCAGTCGAGAATGTCACTGCCATTGACGGAAGAAACATCCTAGAGCGTGTTTTAGAGGGATGGCTGCCCGGAATATATAACGTCACTTTGTTTTCCGACGACCGGCAGTCGTCCGTACGACTGGTGGTACACTGAGGTACTTACCGGTTACAGATGTCCTTGAACGGACAATAGGTGCAATTCGCTTCGTCTTCCGTCTGCCGGAAAGGTATTGCAGGATCGAAAATCTCTGATATCAGTCGACGAAGTCCCGCCTCGAAATCCGATAATTGCCGGGAATCCAACGGACCGTCTGCATTGACCAGTTTCATACCCCCGGTCATCTCACGCAAAGTGACCAAGCCGACTTGCACCGGAACACCCGGATGCTTCTTGGTCAGGAACCAAGCGTAGAGCATCGCTTGGAACTGTTCCTTATGCTTGGGCAGGCGGAACAATTCATCGGGATCCTTTAGTTTCCGAAAATCGACTTTTCCCGTCTTGTAATCTATGACCCGCAGCAAATCGCCTTCGGAGTAACGGACACGATCCACCCGGTCGATGACTCCGTACAGGACGACATTTTTCCCTTCGGCGAAAGAGAAGACATGCCGGTTTTTGCTTTCCAATTCGACGATTTCCAGCGGTGCATGTTTCTCATCCTGCCGCAGGATCTGACGGACCAGTTCAACAATCACATTCCGGATGAGGACATTTTTTCCTTCCAGGTCGTCTGGATCGGCGAATTTATCCTTGATGGCAATGTCGACTAGCGGAATCACATCCTCATGCAATGACGCGAATTGCTGTTGCGTGATGACTTTACGGTCTGCATACAGCAACTCCATGGCACGGTGCAGGACCAATCCCAGGCTCTTGGCCTCCATGGTCTCCTCCTTCTCCTCCTTCTCCCACAATCCGGCCACATACGACAAGTAGAATTGCAATGAACAGGAGATGTATTTGTTAAGCGCGGAGGGGCTAAGTTTAGGGTGGTAATCGATTGTCGATGTTCCGTCATACAACCACTCCTGAAGTCGGTCCATCACTTTACCCGTCTTTTCAACGACCACGGGACTTCCCGGATGATTGACGACAGGAGTCAGGATATTGCGACGTGTGATCTTGACAGCGTCCGGGTACCGTTTGGAGAGCTCCTCTTCCAGCTGGACGATGAAACGCGAAGGTTCACCGGAAGTGATACCGGTCGGTTCAGTATTGTAGAGCAGGCTGATCTTTCCTGCCCTCTGCAACAAGCGGTAGAAGTGATATGCGGTAACGGCATGAACATCTTCGTGCGTCGGCATTCCGAACGCCTTGCGGATACCGTAAGGGACAAATGAAGGATGCTGACCGGATGCAGGAAGCACATCCTCGTTCACGGACAGCAGAATGACATTGTCGAAATCCAGCACACGACTTTCCAGGAAACCCATCACTTGCAGGCCTTCCAACGGCTCACCGGAAAATGGGATCTTGGACGAATGAATGGTTTCACGCAGCAGCGTCCACCAGGTGGAAAGTCCGGATTCTGCGCTGACTGAAGCATAGATACTCTCCAACCGGTTGAGCTGGGCGAAAGCCCGGGCGATGAATTCTGCTTCGAAACGATGTCCTGCAAAAGCCCGCTCATCCATGGCTGACAAGACAAACTGCAGTACTTCCCGGAACCAATTGAAGAGACCCGAGGACTCGCGCACAGGACGAAAAAGGATGCGAAACAGCTCCGGCAATTGCGGATCGCTCAATCGCTCCTGACGGATACGGATGGCCACTTCCTGAACAGCCTTGGAGCGCCAGGCGGATATCTTCTCCGGATTGACAAGACGTATGTACGGATGATCCAGCAACGCGAGGACATCTCGGAAGAGAAAAGATGTTTTTTCCGGATCGTCCGGTGTACGGACGTTCGTCTGCAGTGCGATAAGTGACTCGAACAGGAAAAATATCGGCGACTGGTGCAAAGGGTAGCCCATTGTCACGTTGACCTTTTCAATCGTCTCGGGTAACGAGTACAATACAGGAAAAAGCAGATGCTCCGCCGGAAGGACGACCGCCGTACGTTCCGGAAGAAAACCGCCCTGTCGCATGAGCTCCCCTATCAGATGACCGGCCATTTTCGCCTGACCGACCTGCATGGGCACCCCTATGACGTCAATCGTTTTGGGAACGTTCGAAAGGTGATTACCGAGCCATTTGGCCTTTTTAGGATCGAATAGCTGACTGGCACGCAGGAAATGTCCCGCTTCCTGGTGTTGGTCCTCGACATAGTAGGCATCCGCGTCCCAGTAGCAATCGGCTATTCCGAGACCCGACAAATGATCAATTACCCGTTCTTCGCTGCGCGACAATGCATAAAGACCGGCGAAGATGATATGTCGTCCGGCACGCTCCCTCCATCCGTCGGAGGCGGTAAGTGTTTCTGCGACCATCCGATACGCATGACCTTCGGTCGACCAGCCCCGAAGTTTGAGGCGGTCGTGGAATCGGTCGTAGATCTCCTTCAGGTGCTTCCAGGTGGCGGCGAACTCATCCTTCAAACGGGTCGAGCGCGCATCGAAATAATTTCCCCAGAATGCGAGCAAACGCTCCAGCTCATCTTCGCCCAGTCCGAAGGAGGCATCGATTTCCTTAAGATCAGCAATGACAGAAAATACTTTGGCCGGGTCGGACAGACTTTTATCCAACTCGTCGAAGTCCTTGAGCATGACTTCGCCCCAGGGACAATACTCATCAAACGATTCGTTGGGAAAGAACTCCCGGTAAACGCCGAAGAGTTCGAATAGAAGAGTTTCCTGATCCGGAAGCGAACGGTCCGCCAATTCCAACATGAGATCCTGGATAGCGAGGACGCGCGGCGACCAGACGGGCCCTTTCAACCGTTTAGCTAATTCGGCACGGAAAAAGAGTCCGGCACGGCGTGTGGGAAACACTACAGTAACGCCGTTGAAGTCGTTACCGAATCGTCCGACGAGCTCGTCGGTCAGCTGTCCAAGAAAGGTCTGCATGTCTCGTGTAGGACCGAAAAGGTACGGACAATGCGGCTGACAGCGAAGTTACAGAAGGGAAATTTCGGAGCGTCAGGGTTCTACGACCATGTGTTCGAAGCCTGGGCTCAGACCGTCATCGACCATCAAAAGATAACTCCCTGCTGCTATGCACATCGGTAATTCCACATCAGCGAGAGCGGTTCCGACAGCCAGTGTAGTTTCAAAGACACTCCTTCCGTATGTATCGAAAAGAACGATCCGGGAAGAGGTATCCGATTTCCGATCCAGGCCGATGCGGAAACGATGGCCGCTGACCGGATTCGGCACCACGGACAGACCGTTACGGCTATGGATGTCGACCGCTTCTGTCAGGGAATACGAAAACTTCCCATCGAAATCGGATTGTCGGATGCGGTAGTAATAGGTACCGGAGGATAGATTACGGTCCTCGAATCCGTATTGGTGTAATTCCGAGGTCGTACCGTTGGCACGAACAATTCCAACCTGCTCGAAGGTGATGCCGTCGGAGGAGCGTTGCACCTCGAAGAAATCGGCATTTACTTCGGAGGCGGTCGACCATTGAAGTTGACACGATTTTTCAAAGGGTGTAGCAGTAAAAGAGGCCCATTCGACCGGAAGGAAGACCTGCATACCGCAGACTGAACTGATCAGACAAGCATACAGACTGCACGGGTACATGCCGATACAGGTAAAGATTGTGCCTTGGTTCAAGGCAGGTCCGGTAACGATCACAAAACTACCGTTACCGCCGATGTAGGCA
>JBJOMA010000052.1:0-11959 GCA_046052625.1 Bacteroidota bacterium | reverse complement strand
GAGATCTGATCCTTTTCAGCGGCGGTGTTTTTCTTGTGATTAAGACCTTGAAGGAGATCTATCAGAAACTTAAGTTATCTGATGCAGAGAAAGGATCATCCGCCGGCCGTGAGAAGAAACTGACCGTCATACAGGCCATTGTTCAAATAACCTTTATTGATATCGTTTTCTCTTTCGATTCGATTCTGACTGCTGTAGGATTGAGCAACGACATTCCTGTGATGGTGTCCGCAGTTGTGGTCTCCATGATCGTGATGATCCTGTTCGCTCCGTATGTCAGTGACTTCATCAACAAGTATCCGACCATCAAGATGCTTGCCTTGGCGTTCCTCGTGGTCATCGGATTGCTTCTGGTGTTCGAAGGCTTCGGCATCCATGTCGAAAAGGGCTACATCTATTCCGCTATGGGCTTTTCACTCATTGTCGAACTGCTCAATATCCGTTTGAGAAAGGTCAGGCATCAGTCCAAGTGATGCTGCTTATTGTGTCTTTTTTTTCTGAATTCCCTCTTTGTTTATAAATCGACATCAGCATCCTTTTCAATCTGGAATATTTTACCTAAATAGGGTGAAAGAAATTCCGAGGTCATCCGATGATAAAAGGAAAATCCCCTTATCCGTTCGAGCGCATCGCACTTGCCGTTGCGTTCTCGCCCCGTTTGGAGGGGCTTATCGCTGAAGTACGTCGATTGCAGCAACTTCACAAAGCGGAAGTCATCTTCATTCACGTAGGAAAGAAGACCTCCGAGAAGCAGCGACAGCTTTCCGCATATTTGAATAAATACGGTTTCAGTGATTCCAATTCAAGGATATTCTGGGAACAGGGGACTCCCTCGGAGGTCATACCCGGCCTCTGTAAATCTGAAATCGTCGACCTGATCGTATTAGGTGCGCTCCAGCGCAACGATGTACTTGCCGGTTACATGAGCACGCTTTCCGGCGAAATATCCCGTAAGGCGAAATGTGCCGTATTGCTGCTTACCGCTCCCTCGCCTGATGCCCGGACTTTCCAACGTGTCGCGGTTAACGGTCATGCTCACCGAAAAACCCCTTTTACACTTGGCACGGTTTCTTATTTGGCAGAATTACACGGTTCTAGTGAACTGCTGGTTTTCTCCGTAGATGATGTCGAAGTGCTTTCATCGGTTGAAACCGATGCATGGGCCGAAACCGCAAGAGGTGTAGTTGCTCAGACTTCCTTGTCGGCCCGGCAGTACGGTCGACAAGTGGTGGAAACCTTGTGCCGGCCCGGACTTCAGGTTTCTCATCATTCCTTATCCGGGAAATCAGGCAACGCGATCCGTGATTTCGCTCGCGAATACGCCGTGGATCTTCTGGTCGTCAATTCACCCGATCATACGCTGAGTATCTTCGACCGGATAATTCCGCACGACATCGAGTCGCTTCTTTCCGATATTCCCTGTAATCTGCTGATCGTCCACTCCCGTTTCAGCGGAGCGGATAGCCTTACAATCGATTGAACTGCCTGATCGTTTTATTTTATTCCGTGTGATTGTATGCGCATTTACCTTGTAGGCTATATGGGCAGCGGAAAGTCTTTTTTAGGCAACCGGCTTGCCGAATTATTGGGTTATTCATTCGTCGATACCGATTTCCTTGTCGAGTCGGAGCAGCAGCTGACGGTGTCGGAGATCTTTGAACAGTCGGGTGAAGCGAAATTCCGTTTGCTGGAAAAGGCGGTACTGGAACGTACTTTTTCCATGGAGGCGGTCGTCGTCGCAACCGGCGGCGGACTGGCCTGTCAGAAAGATGTCATGGAGAATATGAACCGGATGGGAATTACAGTTTACCTGAAGGTCTTCCCGACGACTGTAGTAGCAAGGGTCAGTGCCCAATTAGGAAAACGTCCGCTGCTGAAAGGAATCGCTCCCCTAAATCTGACCGGTCATATCAGTAATCACCTCGCTGAACGTTCGATCTGTTATGAAAAATCTCAGTTGACGGTCGTCGCAGACGTCCTGAGCGCGGAGCAGTTGCTCGTAAAAATCCTTGACTTTTCCGGTCAGTCCAGATAAGCGCGGAGATTTCCCTTTTCTCCCTCTACCGTGATATGCTCCTTAAGCGTGGTCGCTAACGTCAAGCCGGCATAATCCGCGGAGATAGGATAACGACGGTGATTGCGATCCACCAATACGACGATACGGATCTTTTCGATGTCGATGGAGAGGAAAGGACGCAAGGCGTACAGAAGTGTTTTTCCTGAGTTCAGTACATCGTCGACCAACACGACGACTTTTCCTTCCAGTTCGGCGGGAACAATGGATAACTCTGCAGTACCGGCCACCTGGCTGTGCTTGTCGATGCGGATCGTCGCACTGGTGATTTTCAGGGGTGAAATGGCGCGAAGGGACGCTGCCAGCATTTCCGCTACCAGATTGCCGGAGGTAAGGATGCCAACAAGTACTATTTCTGTCTTGTCCGGATTGTCTTCATACAGTTGCCAGGCAAGACGGTCGATCCGTTGCCGTATCTGTTGGCCGTCGAGTAGAAGGGTGCGTGACACGATGTAGTCAGTTTTTAGGCGCGCTACGGCCGCCTTTGTAGAAACGCATCTTGTAATAGGGTTCGTTCAGATCGCTAATAATGACACCGAGCTGCACGCTTGCATGTGCGAATTTGTCTTGTCCAAGATAAACCCCCACGTGCGAAATCCTGGAAGAGTGGATCTTAAAGAATAGCAGATCGCCTTCACGGAGTTCGCTCCGTTCGATCGGGTTGACGTGATGAAAGATTTCCGCCGAACCGCCCTGCAGCGGTATTCCGTAGACGGAAGTGTAGAGCACGTTAGCAAAGCCGGAACAATCGATTCCTTTCTTAGTATGTCCGCCGTAACGATAAGGCGTGCCGATCCATTGTGCTACGGTACGGAACAAGCCGGGCTCCTCGATGTATTCGATTTCGTATCCCAGCATGTTGGAGTAGGTGAAGCACCATTCAAGTTGCTGCTGTTCAATATCCGTTATCACTTCGTTTTCCCGTTCTTCAGGAGTCGGATCGGGCTGGTCGGCGGATACCTCTCCCCGGAACAGCAACAAGGCCATCATGCAAAAGGCGATTGTTTTCTTCATGACTGTTTCAGTTCGAGTAACGCGACACTTTCTACGTGCATTGTGTTCGGGAACATGTCCACCGGCCTAAGCCGGCGGACGGAGTAGGAGCCGGATAAGTTCTGGATGTCCCTGGCCTGCGTCGTAGGATTACAACTCACGTATACGATCCTTTTAGGTTCCAGTTTCAGTAGCCGTTCGGTGACGTCCGGATGCATCCCGGCTCTTGGCGGGTCGGTGATGACCACGTCCGGCTTCCCATGCCGAGCCATGAATTCCTCCGTCAAGGTGTCTTTGAGGTCGCCCGCTTCGAAATGGACGTTCCTGATGCCGTTCCGCTGCGCGTTTTCGGCTGCATCACGGATGGCGTCCTCGATATAGTCGATTCCGGCGACACGTTTTGCGTGGCGGGCGACGAATTGAGCAATGGTGCCGGTTCCGGTGTACAAGTCATAAACGTTTTCCGTTCCGGTAAGAGCGGCATAATCCCTCACGATCTTGTAAAGCTCATACGCTTGAGCAGAATTGGTCTGGTAGAAGGACTTGGCGCTGATCTTGAAGGTGAGTCCTTCCATCTGCTCGAGAATGTGATCTCGTCCGCTGAAGCAATGCACCTCCTGGTCGAAGATCGTGTCATTCCGTTTGCCGTTGATGATATATAGCAGCGAGGTGATTTCGGGAAATTCCTGTTTCAGTTTCTCCAATAAGGCCGTCTGTTTCAGAGCATCCTCGCTTCGGAAAACGACTATCACCATCCATTCGCCGGTCGAAGTGGAGCGTATGATCACATTGCGAAGGAATCCTTCCTGTGTGACCGGATGGAAAAACTCCCAGCCGTTTTCAATTGCAAAGGTCCGGATGAAATTACGTATGCGGTTACTGAGGTCTTCTTGCAGGTGACAGCGATCCACATCCAGGATCTTGTCGAATCGTCCCGGAATGTGGAAGCCGAGCGCCGGCTCCTGCAAGGGTGCACCGGAAGCAATCTCTTCCGTCGTCAGCCAACGTTTGTCCGAGGCGGCGAAGTCCAGCCGGTTCCTGTATTCGTATTGGGAGGCAGATCCTAAAATAGGTTCGGTTTCAGGGAATTCCAGTTTGCCGATACGTTCGAAAGCATCGATGACCGCCTTCTGTTTGATCATCAATTGCCGTGAGTAATTGATGTGTTGCATTTTGCATCCCCCGCACGTGCCGAAATGTGTGCAAAGCGGATCGGTTCGGTCCGGTGAGGAAGATACGAGGTTCTGGACCACCGCCTCTCCGTAGTTTTTCCTGGTCTTCCTGACCAAGGCATCGACGACATCTCCCGGGACTGCGCCTTCCACAAACACGACTGCCCGGTCAAGACGTGCGATTCCGTGTCCTTCAGCAGTCAGATCTGTAATCGGAAGCCCTGAAAGGACATCCCCTCGTTTGAAAGGCAGTTTCACAAGGCGAAATTACGCCCATTTTTTCATCCGTTTATGTGTATTTGGATCGGTCGTCATCAGCATTTTTCAAACGCTTAACCTTTTATTCCCGCTTTTGGCGGAAATTAAAACAATTTGCCCTGTTCAATTGTGTATTTTTGTGTAGCGCAATGATTTGCGTCGCTAAAATCCGGTTGAAATAATGCGATCTGCTGATATCCTGAAATCGCTATCCCAACAGGCCATCGAACGGGAAGACCGTTATGGTGCGCACAATTACCACCCGCTTCCCGTTGTGCTGGAGCGGGGAGAGGGAATCCATGTCTGGGATGTGGAAGGAAAAAGGTATTTCGATTTTCTTTCCGCCTATTCCGCCTTGAATCAAGGGCATAATCACCCCGCAATCGTTCAGGCGCTGATCGATCAGTTGAAGCGGCTGTCTCTCACTTCACGTGCCTTCCATAACGACCGGCTCGGCGTCTACGAGGAATACATCACCCGCTACTTCGGATACGACAAGGTCCTTCCCATGAATACTGGAGCAGAAGGAGTCGAGACTGCATTGAAGTTGTGCCGTCGGTGGGCCTACGAAAAGAAAGGGATTTCGGAGGATCATGCCAAGATCATCGTCTGCGAGGGTAACTTTCACGGTCGGACCATCACCGCCATCTCCGCTTCCTCCGATCCCGACTCCTACGGGAAGTTCGGACCTTTCACGCCCGGTTTTGTGAAGATTCCTTACAACGATGTCGCCGCTCTCGAGCGTGCGTTGGAGGATCCGAATGTGGCGGGCTTCCTGATCGAGCCTATCCAGGGTGAAGCCGGAGTGATCGTGCCGGATGAGGGCTACTTGCGCGCCTGTGCAACGGCTTGTAAAGCGAAGAACGTCCTGTTCATCGCCGATGAGATACAAACGGGGCTCTGTCGGACCGGCCGTATGCTCGCCTGTGATCATGAATCCGTTCGTGCGGATATAGTCATTCTTGGAAAAGCGTTGTCCGGCGGACTGCTTCCGGTATCGGCCATTCTCGCGGATGATGAGATCATGCTTTGTATCCGTCCCGGACAGCACGGCAGCACCTACGGAGGAAATCCATTGGCCGCTGCGGTCGCTATCGCCGCACTGGAAGTGTTGAAATCTGAAGGACTGGCGGACCGCTCAGCGAAGCTCGGCCGAATATTGCTCTCCGAACTCCGTTCGATCAATCATCCGATGATCCACGAGGTAAGGGGGAAAGGACTTTTTTGTGCACTGGAACTGAAACCTGACGGTGATTTCACGGCGTGGGATTTCTGTATGGCTATGATGAAGAACGGTCTGTTGGCCAAGCCGACACACGGTAATATCGTGCGTTTCGCGCCTCCTTTGATCATCGATGAGACCAGCCTCCTCGAGTGTACCGGCATCATCCGCCGCACATTCGATCAGTTCGGACTGTAATTTCCTCCAAGTTCTTTACCCAGTTTCTCCAACAGCGAGCCGGCTGAAGATCCGGACGCGGACACTTGTTTCCCAAGATCCAGTGCTTCTTTGCTTAGACGGGAGAGTGAATCCCGGTGACCCATCCGGATGCCGTTTGAGAGGCGACCGGCTAAAGCGGTACGGTGCATCCCCAGCAATCGGTTGCGCAATTCGCGCGTCTCCTTTCTCCGGTTGGACATACGCACTCCGGAACGGACGAATGACAGCGCGAAAACGACGGTCAGCGCCACCAATCCTATCGAGAAAAACTGCTGATAGATCATCCGGAAGGTGTCATAGCGCTCGACGGAAGCGGTCGCGCTCTCCGCTTCTTCGGCCGCTGCTTTAAGATCCTGTTCCAACTTGTCGCTGCGCTCCCTCATGGAGCTGCTGGCCTTGCTTACAGTCTCCTGCAGCTCTTTCTGGAACAACTGCTCTTTCAAGTCGAGATAAGCAGCGTATTCATCGACAGCCTGCTTGTAATGTCCTTTTGATGCATACCCGTTGCTCAGGGTCTTGTGCAATTTCATGAACTGTTCCCGCTCTTCGGCAGTACGTGCTTTAAGTCCGGTCAGGTTCTGTCGGATCTTGTCCAGTTCATCCGTATTCGATTCGCTCCTTTCCGATTTCGGCGCAGGTACAGGTTCGAATTCCTCGGTGGTCTGTGCGATGCAGCGTCCGGCGGGGCTGAGTGCGATCATAGAGGTGAAGACGAGGTAAAGGAGGGTGGATCGGATGTTCATCTTAGCGGAATATTTTAAGGTAAACATCGGTGCCACGACCGGCTTCCGATTCGATGATGATTTCTCCGTTGTGAAGCGTGGTCAGGATACGTTTCGCTTCCGCCAGTCCTGCCCCTGCGCCGCTGCCCGGGTTACGGGTGGAATAGAATTCCTGCAACACTTTTTCGCGAACATCATCCGGAATACCGTCACCGTTATCCTTGATGCGCACTTGGACGAATCTCGGCAGGATGCGGGTACTCACGGCCACGAGCGGCTGGTATCCTTTCTCTTCACGTGCACCGCGCTCTTTGACGGCACGGAATGCATTGTCCAGAATGTTCATCAATACCGTGCCGGTTGCTGCAGGGTGCAAGGCGACCGGCAGCATATTTCGTTCAAGATCACGAGTCACTGAACATTCGAACGGAGCCGAAGGGTCCATACAATGTCCTCGATAAGAAAGTTCGAGATAACGGTCACACAATTCATTGATGGAACAGACGGACTTCTCTTCCGGGTCTTCATTCTCGATGGCCAACAGGTCTTCGGTGATGAAAACTTCGCGCTTGACCGCCGTCTGTAGTTTCCGAACTGCCTGCAATGTCTCCGGGGCAGCTTCCAACAGCGAATCGACCGCAGCATCCGCTGTTGCCACCAGCGGCGGCAAATGATCGTTTTCAGCCTGCATTTCTGCTTTGAGCTTACGCCCTTTTTCGGATTCAGATAACGAGGCTTCCAGCTGGACACGCGCGTGCTCCAATTCCTGTTCAGCCTGACGTGCATTGGTTCTCCTTTTTAGGAAGAAATAACCTACTATGACGAGCCAAACCGCCAATGCCACCAGCGATTTCCAAAAAAGATTCAGGAAACGGGAGCGCGCGGCTTGACGTTTCTCCCCGGACTCCCGTACGGTCACTTTGTGCTCTTCCAGCCGTTTGATACGACTTGCGGCATAGGTGTTGAATTGCCGGTCATAGGCATCAACCGTATCAGCCAACTCTTTTCCAAAAAGGGAATCAGATAGGATATTATACGTGCGAAACAAGTCCAATGCATTCCGGTTCTTGCCTGCAGCTACCTGGGCTTGCGCCCGGTCGAACAACTCTTTCAACCGTTGACGGTGTTCGGGATCCTGGTAGGTGGAGTTGACACGGTCAGCGGAAACCGGACCGGTGACTCCGACCGCAAAAACGGTAAGCAACAACAATTGACGAATACCGGAGCGCACCATACGAATGTACAAGATAAAATGCGGCCGTTTATCTGATTATACCCTGACTTGTTCAATTTTCAACCGAAAAATGTGGAAGAACCCGCTAATTTGCTGCTTATTTCTTTCGGAAATTGCCACCATGAATCGTTCCCGTATCAGGAAGGTGTTGAGGCGGTCGGTTTTGACCGCTTTCGTTTTCTTCGTAGTCTATTTTCTGTTCCGTTCTTGGGTTCTTGACCTAGCAGTTCGTAGTATAGCCGGTCGAGTAGCTGAAAGTAAAGGGGTAAGGATTTCAATCGGAGATAAAGGCTTCTTTGGATTCTCAGGAATCTGGATGTCGCACGTGTCGGTTCAGCAACCGGGAGCGGATACCTTGCTGGTCATCGATACGCTGGCGACCCGCCCGGCCTTGCTGCAATTCCTGATCGGTCGGATCGGCATCGATTTCCTCCATGTAGAACACGCCAGACTGCGTCTTCGTTCCTCGGGCGATAGCTCCAACTACTCCATGCTAGTTGGACGCATGCAGCCCGAAGCAGTGGAGCAGAAGGGAGCGACCACCGCTTCTGCGGGTTACGGCTCTGCATTGCGACGTTTGCTGGTCCGGTCCTTCGCCATGGCACCACAAGAGGCCGTGTTGAAGGACCTGCGACTTGAGGTATTCTCGGACTCGCTCAACTCGGTGATCGTCCTCGATGAGTTCATTTCTGATTCCCGGGAACTCACCGGCCGTTTTACAGAACAGTCTTCGGGTAAATCCTGGTCCGTTTCCGGTGATTTCTCCAAAAGGCACCGCTCCTTCCATCTGACTGCTTTTCCGATGCAGGCCGATCACCGTTTGCCTTTGTTGCGTCCACTGATAGGATTGACCATGGGTTTTGATACGCTGCACATGGATATGAACGGTATGGATTATTCCGGCGGAGAGCTTCAGTTGACCGGAGCCTTTTCCGTCAAAGGGATGAGTCTGTATCATGCGCGTGTAGCGGACGATACGGTTCGTATCGATCAAGCTGCATTCGATTACAAGTTCCTAGCGGGTGATCGGTTTTTGGCACTGGACAGCCAGTCGGTCGTACACCTGAATACCCTGACCTTTCATCCGTTTGTGAAAGTGGACCGCTCCGGTTCCGGTTCCTATGCGATCCAACTTACGACCGATACGGTTGCTGCCAATGACTTCTTCGCCTCGCTTCCGGAGGGTATGTTCGATGAAGTCCGCTCTATCCGGGGTGACGGAAAACTGGCCTTCCGTGTCACAGTCGATCTGGATGCGGCATATCCTGACAGCGTCCGTTTTTCCAGTACGATGCGACGTATCGGATTCCGTCTCAGGAACGCGGGCCGCAGCGATATCTTCAAGCTCAATTCCGAGTTCGAATATGAGGTCTTTGAGAACGGCCGTTTCGTGCGCTCCTTCCCCGTTGGACCTTCGAATCCGGATTATACTCCGTTGGACCGGGTGTCACCTTATTTCCGTAATTCTGTCCTGACGTCCGAAGACGGAAACTTCTTTTTTCACAACGGATTCAACGAGGAGGCGTTCAGACGGTCCATTGCGGAGAATTTCAAGGCGGGTAAATTCAAACGGGGCGGCAGTACCATCACCATGCAGTTGGTCAAAAACGTATTCCTTACTCGCAAGAAAACCGTCGCACGCAAAGCAGAGGAGGCATTGATCGTATGGCTCATTGAATCAGGCCGACTCGTTTCCAAGGAACGGCTGTTGGAAGTGTATTTCAACATCATTGAACTGGGGCCTGATGTCTACGGCATCGGAGAAGCCTCACGGTTTTATTTCAATAAGAAGCCCGATCAGTTGGATCTTCCGGAAAGCATTTTTCTGGCAGGACTGTTGCCGCGCCCCAAATGGTTCAAGTCTCAGTTCGATACGACGGGCACATTGAAACCCTATATAGCGGATTATTACCGCGTCATGTCGAATTTCATGTTACGAAAGGGACTGATTACGGAAGCCGAGCATGCGACATTGGTACCCAATGTTGTGCTTACCGGACCGGCGCGAGACCTGGTCTTGCCGGAAGATACGGTCGAGGAGGAGTTGCCGGAATGGATACCGGGATCAGGACAGTAAGTCGAGTTGGTTGATACGTTTCTTCAACGCCCGGAATTCCTCGTTTTCCCGGAACGTTTCGTTCGTTCCATGCAGGAAGGTTTCGGCTTGAGAAAGGAAAAAGGAGCGGACTTTCAGGAATTCCTCTTCATTGGTGTCGCCGCATTCGATGGCCAGTTTCTTGAGGTCGTCTCCGATTTCGCAAACAAACAGCCGGCAGGTGATTTCAAGTAAAGCATACAGGAAGAATACCTGGTCGAACTCGAGGTGAATCACCTCCTGGTCCACATGTTCGTTGACGGTCGCTTCCAGTTCGTCGAGCTGTTCCTCATCGATGATATCCAGCCGCATCGCTTCCCGGATCAGGGCATAATGCGGATGAATCACAATGAATTTTCCACCCGAAATGCAACTGTTCAGCAGCTGGCGAAAATCCCTGGTCAACGGTAATCCGATCTTGTTCTCGGTGAAAATCATCGGTGACATGCTCACTTATACATTTTCCGGTCCGCCCGAGGTTGACCGATTGCCGCTGGAATCTTACAGGCCCATTTCGTACCTTGAGGCATCGAAAAAAACGGAATTTGCATCATGTTGGGTTTGAAACTTCCTACTGATCCCCATTGGGTCGACATAGTTGAACGGAATATCGACGAGATCCTTACCGATCATGCCTATTGCGAACAGAAAGCCGCCACCAATGCCATCAACCTGGTGATCCGCTATCCGGAATATCCCGAGCTGGTCAGTGCCATGATCGATTTGGCCCGGGAGGAACTTCTTCACTTCGAAATGGTACACGACCGCATCCTTCAGCGGGGTGCTTCGCTTGGACGAGAACGTCGTGACGACTACGTCTGGGAGCTGAACAAATTCATCCGGAAAGGGATGGGAAAGAATGTGGCCTTGGTCGACCATTTGCTGTTCGCTGCATTGGTCGAGGCCCGTAGCTGCGAACGTTTCAAGGTGCTTTCAGAGAAGATAAACGATGCTTCCTTGCGTGAGTTCTACCGCGAACTGATGATCAGCGAAGCCAATCATTACACGCTCTTTCTGGGTTTTGCTCGTAAATACGCGGAAGGCATCGATGTGGACGCACGTTGGAAAGAATTCCTGGACTACGAGGCTGATGTGATCAGGAAATACGGCAAGAAAGAGACGATCCACGGCTGATACGGATCAGCCTGTTGTCTTCACTGAGCCCGGTTCTTCATAGTCAATAATGGCCTTTTTCCAAACATCAGGTACCTGCTGCGTCGTCTTGGAGGTGTAATCATACGCTACGACCACCGTACTCGCTTCGGCCAGCATGACCGGTTGGCCTTGCTCATATTTCAACAGAAGGTATTCCAGCTCCATGCTTTTACCTCCGATCCGTGCGCAGCGCGTTTGGATGTGCAACCGGTCTGAAAAGAGGATCGGACGCAGGTACTTGACTTCAGCCTTGGCAAGGATGATGCCGTCCGAATTCCAGTTCCAGTCCCAGCCGATCAGATCGTTGAAGTATTTCACCCGGGCATGTTCGACATAGCTGAGATGATGTGCGTTGTTGACGTGACCGAATGCATCGATATCGACGAAGCGGATCTCAACAGTACATTCGTGACGAAACATGGAAAACAGTTTTACCGTGTGATTTCCTCATCCAGCCGTGCGAATTCGGAATTGGCGGAAATGAATTCAGGTACGATCGATTTCATTTTAGATACAATGGCGTCGTTCCGTTGAAGGCCGAATAGTGCGATCAGTCCATCAATATCCTCTCGAATGGCAGCGAAATCGTATTCTCTTACTTGAGCTATCAGAATCTTGTCATGATGCGTAGGAAGTGTCTTCTCCGCATCCGCCAGCAGCTCTTCATAGATTTTTTCTCCCGGACGTAGTCCTGTATAGACGATCCGGATGTCTTTATTCTCGGTAAGCCCGGAGAGTCGGATCATTTTCTTTGCAAGATCGGCGATGCGTACGCTGGTACCCATGTTGAACACGTAGATCTGTCCTCCGTTACC
>JBJOMA010000051.1:0-14693 GCA_046052625.1 Bacteroidota bacterium | reverse complement strand
AGAATGCCGGCACGGTCCTTCATCGGATCTGCAGCACTTCCGGATAAGGCACCAACATCTCGCAAACACCGGCTACATGATCGCGCATGATCAGCGACAACCCGAGAATCAACGCAGCACTGATCAGCGCCGTAGGAAGATTGTTATTCTTGATCTCTTCCCACTCGTTCACATGGGTCAACTGGAACAATACGATGATGCCACCTGCGATGACCAAGAGGGAAAAAAGCACCCCGATCAAGAGAAAGATGAGAATATATCCAAGACTGGTACTGACCGTCTGGAAGTCGACAGTCGACTGGTTGATGAACCGGATCGCATTCATTCCCGGGCCTACAATAGCGGACACCAGCGTGGCAGTCGCGAGCAGGATGCCGACCTGCAGTACCGAATAGGCGACATTTACCTCCACGATCCTGAACACCCGTTTCAGATAGATGTTCAGCGACTTATAGACCAGGTACAACGAAGCTACGCCCATGACGAAGGCGATGGCTGCTTGAATGAGGATGAAATAGTTCATGATGATTATTGATTTGACAGGACAACATTCCAATTATACATATTCATATGCTCCGGAGCGATCATGCCTACCCGGAAACCTTTTACCGTCAGCTCGGTCGCAAAATGCCGCGTACCCGAAACGCGTTTATAGTTGCCCGAATTGACCGGCACAGCAACGCCAAGCACCGAATGACCGTATTCGCGGCTGACCCAGACACTGGCCCCGATCCCCAGCCGGTCCAGCAACGTAAAGGCCATTAGCGCGCGGGTATCGCAATCCCCTTCCAATGTATGGGCGAATTCGTAAGGCGACTGGACACCGGCGATGATGTTCGGGAGACAGGGTTTCCCCTGCTCATGATAATCAGCGATGAAACCTCCGGTAGCAGTGGCCTTCTCACAGGCTCCATCGTGCACTAAAACATAGGGGATTTCTTGTATAAAGGTCACCACCATCTCCGCCGTACCCAACGGATCCAACTGACGGGCATCCCGCTGACGGGCGAAATAACGGGCCAGCGAATCCAGCTTCAGGCGATCCCCAGAATAGAGGTCTGAATACACATCGTGGTAATAGAGCAATTCATCTGTTGGCAGGATGTTCGCCCAAGCGAAATGCCGTTTATTCGATGCTCCGAATTCATAGGTACTTGTCGTGTAGCGTGAGTCATAGATGCGTTTTTGAAAATCATTCCAATGCACCTCGTGATCGACCAGATAGTTCCACGGTTGCGGGGCGAGTGTATCCTGTGCAGGATCCAGACGGGCCTGCTCCTTCCGGACATTCTTGTTTTCCGTTTCCCTAAGTCGATTTCGGACTTGTCCGGACAGCCACCCGCTGACAAACACGATCAACTTCATCAGCAGGTAGGCCAGCAACAGCCATCCTAATAACCGGTATAATGAAAGCACGCACCCGCCACCGCTTATGCATCCCTTACGTCGAACCAGCGGTGTCGTGATAACGGATGAAGGAATGGACGAAGTATCACTCGCCATTTTTTCTGATCCGGCAGAATGCAAAGACGCCTCCGCGGTGAAAGGTGCAGAAACCGGCTGTACAATAGACCTATTGACGGAAGGAGCGATGCGCGTTTTTTCGTCCGGAATGGAAAAATATACCACTCCCTCGACCACATATTCATTGTCAGCTGTTCGTACATGTCCGAAATTTCTCACAGGTGAAAAACCGGAACGGCTTTCGGTGTGACCTATCAACACCACATCGTGTATCGGCTCTGAAAAAGCTATCGTATCATCCTTGATGATGGACAGATCGGTTCCGCCGAAGCCCCAGCGTGAGCGCGGCCGGATGATCCGCCGGTAATGATAGTCGCCGGTCTTTTCGCGCGATACATCACGTGTGGCTATTTGCTGCACATCACGGATCTCCAATGCGACCCATTGAATATCATGGAATACTGCCGCATGCGTAACGCCGGCATACCGGGTACGGAACACCCCCACGTAGCGACCACGGAAATGCGCACGACCGGACCTACTCATCCGTCACCTCCGTTGATTTGGTTTCCGCATGTTCGGTATTCGTCAGACGGACTTCCACCCTGCGATTCAAAGCTCGGCCCTCGACCGTTGAATTATCCGCTCGCGGACGGTTAGGGCCGTAGCCACGCGATTCGACACGTTCCGGCTCAACGCCGAAAGTGAGCAACACCTGCCGGACGGTTTCCGCGCGCTGTTGTGAAAGTTTCAGATTCGCCGAGGCATCGCCGGTATTATCCGTATGTCCTTCAATGACAGCATGCAGATGCGGATGCGCGTTCAGGTAATCCGCCAGCTGCTGGATGCTGCTGATGGAATACGGCAACAGCTTGGAGCTGTTCGTGTAGAATTGCACGTTCGGCAGCTCGACCGACTCGGTCTTGAAAATCGTAGTCGTATCCAGGAACTGCTTGATGACACTCTGCTTTGACTGCTCATCCACATAGATGGTGTCATGTATCACACGCTGTCCGCCTGTTCCACTGCCGCCCTGGTGACAACCCCTCCAAAGCGAAAACAGCAACGCCAGCAATGACAAGAGGCTCAGGAGACCGCAACCGGTCCGGCCGCAACCGCGCCGACCGGCACCCATGAGTCCGCTTGTCCCAAGTCGTATTCCAACGGATGATCGTGCCGGCAGGAAGGGCGCAAGGCAGCCCCGACGACTTCGCCCTTCACGACCGGCAATTACTTGAAACTGCCGCTCTCTCTGCTCCTCAGTAAGGACCGGTATACGCGCATATCCTCTACCGGTTATACGGCCGTGATATTGTCCGTCCTTGAAAGCGGTGAAGTCGCCGGATCGGAATCCGTCCGGAACAGAAGCATCGTCATATTCCACGTACAACTCGCTACATATTTCACGGGCGGCACTTCCGTCAGCAAACTCCAGCTCAACCGGATGATTGTCCGTCAAAAGGACATGCGGCCGAAGCGCTTTTACTTCATGATGATAACCCGGATGAAACGAGGATTGCCATTGACGCGACTCCTCGGAAACACGATTGTTGACCGCTCCTTGAAATTCCTCAACGGATATCTCCCGTTCCACTTTCAACAAAAAGCGTTGCTCCAACCGGATATCCGAGTGCTTCCACCCTTTCCGGTCCACAGACTTTTCGGAGACGAATTGGGAATGGAATATACCCGTATAGAAATGCACGACCGGCTGATCCATCACAACGAACGCAAATGGTTTTTGAAATCAGCGGAACCGCCGTACGTCCTGAAAGGCCCTCTCTTCAACTTCTGCCTGAACGGAGCATCGGCGAAGGGAGTCAAGTCGACCAGCTTTTTATCGAACGAAGGATACGATTTCGAGAGCATAAATTGACACTGCTCCAGTGTTTCCTGATAGTCGATCAGAATTTCCTGCCGCATCGACTCTCTGCAAAGGTCAGCGTATTTTGTCAGCTTGCCATAGCGAAGCCGGGCCAATGCCAGCAATGGAGCGTAGACAATGAGCACGAAAAATGCGACAAGATTACGGAAGGAACGCAGTGTCCATAACTGTTCGAAGATGACAAACGGATAATGTGCCTGCCGGGTGTCGACCTGTAAAGCGATAGAACCGAACTCCTGCCTGTTCGCCTGCTCAGAAATACGTTCCATGAATTCCTGCTCGACGGACATAGCTTGACGATGGAAGAAAAGGGTGGATAAAGGAAAACTGAGCGTCAACGCGATCAATCCGATGAAGACCAAGCGTACAATCGAGGCCAGATTCAGACGAAAAAGTGATTTGAAATTGAGCCATGGGCGTAGCGGGATTTCCGGTGCAGACACCCGCTTGTCGATCAGCGGCTTGGTCATCAGCGTGATGAGTGCGATACGTAAAACGGAAAAATGGATGAAACCCATCAGCAATCCGAGCAGTACTGAACCCCACCAAGTACGTAAGAACAAGTACCCGAAGTATCCGTTTGAGAGCACAGACAAAGCAGTCACCAGCAGGAACAAATAGTTGACCAGCCGATAGCCGGCCTGTTCAGCCGTTCCCGTCTGCCGCAGCAGCGTCTCATCCAGCCCCAGCAACTTGTTCATGACTTGGGGGCTGCTCCTTCGTCTTCTCTGTAAAAGCGTGCCGGGTCGGCATCGATGTCTTTCATCTTCGACTGCGACCAGATCCCGATGATACGCTTGTTCAACTCCTCCTGTGCTTTGAGCTTCTCCACTTTTTCCTTCCGGTCATTTTCCACTTCCAGATAATTGATCTTCTCCATAAGCTTCATGCCGTTACGTCCTTCGAAGATCATCTCCTCCTTGACGATGCCGTTGCGCACGTACATACGGTAATTGTGATTCTCCACCATGTAATCGTAAGGACCTTTGTTCATCATCATCTTGAAGAAAATCGGGCCCATCTCGATGGACAGGAAGATGAACATGAGTGCGATGCCCAGCCAGTAGCCGATATCGTGCGCGATGCTGATCCGCTCGAGCAGACCGTCAAGGTTCTCGGCTTGCTTCTTGTTTACATTATTCCGGTCATTTTCCCATGCAGACATTTTCTGCTCTCTTCGCGATTTGAGAGCAGTCACCTCGGAGGCGTGTTTCGCGTCATACGCTTCCACCTCTTTCTGCTTGTCGTTCTTTAGAATCTCCAGCTGTTTCGCCCGAGGACCGTAACCGGCATTACCGGCTCGTCCCTGCATCTGGTCGATGTACTCCTGTTCCGCCTCTTTCTGCCGCTGCACAAGCGTATTCCGGTCGGTTTCCAGTTTGGCGATATCCGCATCGATTACCGCAATCTCCTGCTTGTATTTAGCATCCGTGTTCTTATTGAACTCGTCCATCTTCTCCTGCTGCTTCTTGCGTAATTCGACGTTGATTTCCGTCTCGATGATCTTCAACTCCAGCGGCTTGGAGATCGTGATACCCAGAATAAGAGCAATGATCAGACGCGGAACCGCCTGACCGAATTCCTTCAACGTGATCGTATCCGTTCCGTCCCCTTTGCCGGTGCTGGAAACGATGAAACGATCCAGGTTGAATATCAACGCACCCCAGCAGATTCCGAAAATAGCGGAACCGATCGTCCAGCCGATATTGGAGACATCATCCCCGGCCAGTCCCTTCGGTCCGAACGCTGTATTGAAGGCGAAGCCTCCTGCAAAGGTGGCCAGGATACCGGTCGAAAAGACAATGCCGCCGATACCGGCATATTTCACACGGTCCTGAACAGGCGATTTCATCAGGAAATAACTGTCGGCACCGGCGCACCACCAAAGGAAGCGGGTGAAGCGGTTAACGTTCTGAGGAGGATATTCATTCAGCATAAGCAGATGTTTGGTTCAGGGTTTGAAGGGTTTCGTAATCGAGTCGGTTCCGGTCGACCATTCCTTTTTCCAGCCAGTCAGTAACCGGCCAGTCGCAAGTTATTGATGCACGAAGCTCTTGCGATACGACCTGAAGATTGAAACCGTCGATACGGGGAGCAGGAAGGTTACAGTCAACCTCCGGAATGATGATAGCAGCAGAACATGAACGGATAACCGGCTGAAGCGGTGGAAGTGTAACAGTCGGAGAATTCACCAGGATAGCGGGGGACATTGCTTCTATCCGGATCACTCGCATAGGAATCACCAATTTACGAGGCCACGCGAGATACCAAGAGAAGAGATACAGCTCTATGCAGGGCGAATCGAAGTTCGCCAGATTAGAGAAAGACCCTTGGGCTTTTCGAAAAAACCACCGCTTGAAACGGTATGGACGCTCCGTACGGCGATACCAGCGTTTCCGCTGACTGTTCACATAACGGATGGCCAGCCACTTATACCCTTTAATATCCCACGTCAGCGTAAAGAGCTTGTCATGATAAAAAGGCAGGGCGTCCGAATGGTTCTTGAATTGAAACATGAAAGATTAAAAGGTGAAATGTCATGACAGGAAAAAGACTCCCGCATCCCAAAAATGATGAAATTATTCAAGAAATAAAACAAAAATTGAGGGATTTGATGCCGCCTTTCGGAGCGTAAACGCTTTCATATCTGTCGTACCTTTAACCCGATGACGAATGATGCAATACGTCCCGTAGTGCTTCTCGGGGCGCTTGAAGCCGAGGTCGATGCTTTCCTTGCCGAGCTTCAGGACCGACAGACGGTCGAATCAGGAGGATTACTGGCTCACCGGGGAACGCTATTCGGGAAAGAGGTTGTCATAGGCAGGTCAGGAGTGGGAAAAGTGTATGCCGCCATGACCACCCAATGGCTGATCCGTGAATTCAATCCCGAAGCCATACTCTTTACCGGAGTCGCCGGCGCCCTGAATGCATACTTCGAAGTGGGCGATATCGTATTGGCCCGGGATTGTGTGCAGTACGACATGGACGCGCGCGGACTGGGATTTCCGATAGGCACCATCCCCTATACGGAACACCGGTTTTTCGAATCCGACAACCGCTTATTGAAACACGCGCTGACAGCCCCGGTCCAATATCGCATGCATACAGGACGGATCCTCACCGGCGACCGGTTTGTAACACACGAGCAGCTGTCACATCTGCAATCAGTCAGGGAGGAACTGGGAGGCGACGCGGTAGAGATGGAAGGCGCATCTGTAGCCCAGGTCTGCACGGTGCACGGGATACCATCACTTATCATCCGAACGATTTCAGACAAAGCGAACGCCGATTCTCCGGTCGATTTTCCCCGCTTCCTCCCTACTGTCGCCAAAAACTCCTTCTCGGTGGTGAAGCACCTGCTCGAAAGGATCTGACTGAGTATCTAAAATACGAACGGACGCGCACTTTCTAAGTTGGTGCTTTTTAGATCCACGCATTCCTTCGTGAAAAGAATCGACAGCCCGGAAATCATGGGAGCAGACACTTCCTTTATATTTATATTTCCGGAAGTGACACAGGCGAAAAATCGAAGCAACTTTATAAGTGGTCGAATCACAGCTGACACATAAACATACGATAGCTTAATAACTGAAACCATGGCAAATAAATCGGACGTAGTGATCGTCGGCGCCGGCCACAACGGACTTGTGGCGGCCGTACTGTTAGCACGGAAAGGATTATCGGTCACCGTACTCGAGGAAAAAGACACCATCGGAGGTGCTGTGCGCACAGAGTTCCCGTTTTCGAAAGCACCGCGACTGGGCACCTCCACCGGCGCTTATCTGCTCGGGGTTATGCAGCCCGAGCTCATCGCCAAACTGGGTATCGACTTCCCGCTGTACCGACGGGATCCGCATTACTTCTTGCCCACGACAGGAAACCGTTATCTGCTGTTCGGTTCCGACCGCGCATCGATGCGCGATCAGTTCGTTTCCTTCTTCTCCGAAGCCGACTGGAAAGCCAATGAAGCATTGACCGATGAGATCGGAAAGATAAGGGACGATGTGGCTCCCACCTGGCTGGAAGAGCCGTTGTCTATCGAGGAAACCGCCGAGCATTACATACGTCCGGAGCTGCGGCAGACCTTCATCGACCTTTGTCGCAAGCCGGTAGGAGAATACATTGATCGCTTCGGCTTCCGCAGCGATCTGCTGCGTGCCATGTACGCCGTCACCGACGGATTTTCAGGACTGTACGGAACATGGGACACCCCGGGCACCGGTATGAATTTCCTTGTACACAACATGTGCCGACTGCCCGGCAGCGACGGCACGTGGATGATTGTCGGCGGGGGAATGGGCACCATCACCCGGATGCTGGCCGATGCCGCGCGTTCAGCCGGCGCGAAGATCAGAACCGGCGCGAAGGTGCAGGAACTGGAAATCTCCAACGGAAAATTATCGTCGGTGGTGCTGGCCGACGGTAGCCGATACGACTCCGCAACAGCGATTGTGAATGCGGACCCGTTTAAGTTGCAAAACCTGCTTGGCAAAGACCGACTTCCTAAAGAATACAACGAACGCATCGACAGTTACCGGAAGCCCGGCTCTACGATGAAGGTGAACCTGGCATTGAAAGGTCTGCCGAAATTCACCTGTCTGCCGGAAGACCGGGGACAATTCGGCCCTACGATCCATCTCCTCCCCGACGAGCACGAAGTGATGAATCGGCTGAAGGAAGGTTTCGCAGCGGTGCAGGCGGGAAAGCTGGACCCGTTCCCGACCATCGAATGGTACATACATACTACCGTCGACCCATCATTAAGAGATGCGGACGGACACCACAATTCCGCGCTGTTCGTCCAGTGGGTGCCGATGGACATCGCTGGGAGCAGCTGGGAGCAGGAAGAAGCAGGCTATGTACGGCATTTGTTGTCAATCTGTGACCGCTTCGCACCGGGAACGAGCGACCTGGTCGTGGACACGTTCGCATTGCATCCGCGCAAGATCGAATCGCACTTCGGCATCACCAACGGGCACATCCACCATGTGGACAACGGCTTCGGCTTCGCCGACCGGTTGCCGTACGCAACGCCGGTGGCCGGCGTCTATTCAGCCAGCGCAGGAACTCATCCGGCAGGTTCGGTCATCGGATGCGCCGGACATAATGCCGCCATGCGGGTGCTGAAGGACCTGGGGAAATGATAATAATGAAATGGATTCAACGTGGCATCCGGTAAACTGACAGATACGAGATGACCGGTTACGGAATATTCAACCATCGAAATTCCGTGCAGCATGTAAGGCTTCAATAATCCTATACCCCTTGAGCTTTACCCGAAATAATGCAAAAACTATTACATCAGAAATAACGCGGTGTTGCCACCTTGGTAACATCAGCTCCGAAGTCATAACCGATCATGAATTCATGGGATCCGGCGCTGTAATATTGCAGGTCTGAGAGCGTATAATCGTAGCTGTAGCCGATCCGCAGACGGCGACTGAGCTGCAGCTCCATGATACCGACCATCGCATCATCTGTACGGTAACTGCCGCCGAGCCAGAGCGTCTTCATAAACAGGAAATTAATATTGAAGTCCGCCTGTACCGGAGCATTCTGCACGTATTTGACCAGCACGCTGGGTTTCATGACAACATCCGCATTGATTGTCAGGACAGTGCCGGCCGTCATGAAGTAATGACGCACCTGTCGCGGAACGAAATTACTGCCTGAAAGCGATACCCCGAAGCGGTCCTCCGGATCGTAGCTGATGATAGATGGCACCGACACTCCGAAATAGGACTTGAGCCCATGTAAATAAAGGCCGGCACCTGCGTTCGGAAGAAAACGGGATGCCACATCCTCCTTGAATACCTGATCCGTATTGTCCCATACCTTCAGATCACTGTTACGACAAGAGTAATAACCTCCTCCCGCCCTCAAGCCCATGGCCAACTTTGTCCGTTCCCCGACTTTCAGGTGATAAGCCGCATTCGCATACAAGTCCGTTCTTTCAGTGACACCGATCAAATCGTGTGAAACCATAAGTCCGGCACCAAAATTCGAAAGGCCGATCGGTCCATGGAGACTTGCGACCTGGCTGACCGGAGCGCCCTCGTAACCGACCCATTGCTTGCGATACAACAAACTACTCATCATATACTCATGACTGCCGGCATAGGCCGGATTAATCAGCAAGTGGTTGAACATGTATTGACTAAGCATCATGTCCTGTTGGGCCTGCACCGTAGCCGTAAAAGCGATTGCAACGAGAAGTAACTTCGATCGAGTGAGTGTACTGTTCATGCTTGACGTTATTAGATTATTAATCTAGAAACCATTGATCATCGACGAATATCAACATACGTCGCCTTTCGAAAATCGGATCCGTTGACGACGAACAGGACAAAATAAGTGCCGTCAGGCAACGGATCTCCGGCATTGTTCTGACCTTTCCACTCGTGGCCCGTATAATCGTCGTAACTGAAGACCAGATTCCCCCACCGATTGAATACTCGCAGATAGTTGTCCGGATATCCGTACAGACCCTTGATCTCGAAGTCATCGTTCTTGCCGTCTCCATTTGGAGAATATCCGTTAGGCATGTCGAATCCGCAGTCGTTGGAGAACAGTACGAGGTAGTCCGACTTCTCGCAGTATGCATTCCGGATGGTCCACTGCAAAGTATCTGCACCGCGATGGATGATATTCACAATCGCATTCGGGTCGAATGGATCACTGAAGACCGCTCCATTGATACTGGTCCACATCCCGCTCATGTCAGCAGGAAGATTTGCATTCAGCAATAATCCCAGATCCCCGCAGAACACGGTATCGGTGCCGGCTTCCGCGATAACACCTCCGAAAGACCTTATGATGACCGTTGCGGTATCGGTACATCCGTAGATGTCCGATACGGTCCAAAGCAGCTGGTTCGGACCATATGAAAGACCGGAAACAATAGCGTCCGGAACTGCACTATTCTCGAAGAATACGGCAGGATCAGTAGAACTCCAGTGACCGGACTGCCCTGCCGAAATTACTGCGCCAAGCTCAGCCGTATTCCCGTCACAAATTACCATATCATTTCCGGCATCGGCAATCACCGGAGGCGGATCCGAAATGGTCGCCTGTAAGGATACGGTACATCCGTTCTGATCGGTCGCGACGGCAGTATAAATCCCTGCTGAAAGACCACTGAACAACGGACCGGCAGCTGTTGAATTACTTAAGCTGACCTGCACCGTTCCTGTTCCACCGTTGACGGAAAAGGCCAACTCCCCGTTACTGCCACCGTGACACAGCGGACCGAAGGCATGGTCGATGGCCATGACCAATGCGGGAGGATCAGTTAGTGTGAATTGACGGATTTCAGCACATCCGCTATGATCGGTGATCGTGACGGAATAAGTACCGGCTGTAAGCTGTTGCACGTCATGAGCAGAAGACGACGTGCCGCTCCACGTAAAACCATAGGGAGATGTTCCACCGAAAACAGAATCGACACGGACAGAACCGGTTGCCCCACCATTACAGAGCGGATCCGTAAAGGAAGTCACCGCTTGCAATTGTTGTGGCTGTGTGATTATAACCGTCTGGTTTGACATACAGCCGTTCGAATCGACCACAAGCAAAGAATACGTGCCGGCCGGAAGTCCGCTTATATCAGGTGTGCTCGCACCGTTGCTCCAGATATAATCCACGGGCAGTGTACCACCAAGAACAGTCGATTGAATCGAGCCGGTAAGATCACCATAGCAGGCGATATGATGGCCGTTAGGCAGCAATGTAGCCGTGAGTGAGGAAACTAATTGCGAAGGCTGAGTGACGGTGACTGATCCTGTTGCCGTACATCCGAAAAGATCTGTAACCGTCACCGAATATGCTCCCGCGGGCAAGGAAGCCACAATAGAATTGGCACTTGTCTGCCCGGCCCATGAATAAGTGTAAGGCGCGGTTCCTCCTGCCACTCCGGCTGCACTCACCGTTCCCGAAGAATCTCCATAACAGGCAACTGAGGTCGAGGACATGCTCACGGCAAGTTGCGGTGATTCTGTCAGGGTGATGGAAGAAGATGAATGACAGCCGTTCATATCTGTCACTTCAAGGAGATAATAACCCGCGGGCAACTGCGTAAGTGAATCCGATGTGATACCGGAAGGATTCCAATAATATGAATAGGGTGGCGTACCTCCGAAAACGGATGAGAATACAGTTCCCGTAGAGCCTCCATTGCAGGCGATATTCGCGCCGTTGGAAAGCAAAGGACTCGACAGCTGCAACAGCAGCTCATCCGGTTGAGACATCGTGACAGTAAGCTGACCGGCACATCCCATAGAATCGATAACTGTCAGATCATAGGCTCCGGCAGAAATATTCATCAGGTCCTCCGACAAATCGCCATTTGACCAGACGAAGGAATATGGTGGAGTTCCTCCTACCACGGATACATCGACTTCTCCGTCTGACGCACCGAAACAGCTGACATTGTACAACCCGTTATACGCAGAAACAGCCAACACCTGCGGAGAGACAGGATCCGGTTCAAAGAGAGTTGTCCCGGTGATTGCAGAACAACCGTTAGAATCGAATATGATGACTTGTAAGGGACCCGCCGAAAGGTTCGAGACCACAGAATCAACTGCGCCGTTCGACCATTGGTAGACATAAGGGGGCACGCCACCCTCAACGGCCAGGCTGACACTTCCGTCCGAGCCCCCGTGACAGGAAACGTTATTCACTGTGAACGATGTTCCTGAAATCAACGGATCCAAAGTTGTCGGCTCCGTTATGGTTTCTTGAATCTGCGCTACACAACCGACGCTGTCACTGACCTGAAGAATATAATCGCCGGCAGGAATATCGGAAAGGTCTTCTGACATGTAACCATTGGACCATGAATAGGAATACGGAACCGTACCTCCGGAGACTGTTACAGCGATGCCACCGGAAGACTCACCATGACAGCGGACCTGAAGGGCGGTATCCAAGTGAATAACCATCGGAGCAGGTGCAGTGATTTCGACATCGAAGGTCTTGGAACAGACCCTGTCAGAAACCATCACAGAATAGGAACCGGCAGGCAATCCCGACAAGGAGGTAGCCGTATCTCCCGAAGACCAAAGACAATGCACAGTCGAAAACGGATTCAAGGTGACTACCGTCGCCGTGCCGTTGGAATCGCCGTGGCAAACAACCGGAGTGGAATTCACTGACGCATCAAGTTCGCGGACAATAATCGAGACCGCGGCCGTATCGTTCGTCTGATCGTAATCGTGTTCGTCACGGACGATCTGTACTTTGTTTTCATAATATCCCGGCACAATCGCCCTGGCCTCGATGACCAGCGTATCGCTTTCCAGATGAGCCATCGAACCGACCGACCATTCATTCGTCGCTAAGGAATACGTACCCTTAGTAGTAGTAGCTGAAACAATGGAAAAACCATTGGTCGGGAATACCTCTTGCAACACTACGTTGGCAGAATTCGTCTCCGTAGGACCGTTATTAGTGACAACGATGGTAAACAAGGCATTACTACCGAGACAAACCGCGGAATCACCTGTTTTGGTGACGGCAAGATCATTGTCGAATCGCAAGAAATTACATTTGGTAACACCGCTCGGCGTAAGCATCGCATTGAAATACGTACGCATTCCGTTTACGAAATCAGTGGTGAAACTTTTCGCATAATCATGTCCGCCGGCATAGAAGACCAAGTGACCGATGCCGGACGCAAGCTTTGCAACCGACTGACCGGCCAGATTAGTGTCTGCCGACAAGCTGCCGGTCTGATGCAAATGCGTGTTATTTATATACGTTGAACCGGAAGCACACGTCCAGTTTCGTTCCGATCCGCCAATGAGAATCGGATCGAATCTGCCTTCATACTGCGAGAATGAGAGATCGGGGTTGGGATACGAAAAATTCGGAGAAGTATTGACATTACGGATCAGGATCCCGTTGTTGGTCTGAAAGCGCCCGTTGATTTCGTTCTCATAGGTGTTGATCGCCCTGCATTGGGCAAGGAAGTTACCTCCGTTCATCACATAGGCCCGAATCGAGTCGATAGTAGGACCGATCTTGTCGGAGTGGGGCTCAGAAGCGAATGTGTAACAGGAATCATCCAGGTTCACTGCGGCCGTTATCCGCCAGTTAGTGACGGAATCGATGGAAGCAATGGAGAAGTATTTGGCATGTACGTCAGAATTGGTACCGTCATTCAGGATGGCTACGCGCGGTATCTGGGTTAAGACGTACCGGATATCGACCATGACATTCGATGTGAGCTGATAGACGTTGACCCTTTCGGCCGGAGCCAGCCCGGCATTGAACGAGGCTATGATGGCTGCCACACCGTTTGAATCCCTGGGAAGGATAAGAAACGGCCCGGCCTTGAAATCTCTGGGCGACGAGGCGGAGACCGAAGGAAACACCTGCATTGCAGGAGCGGAAAAATCGATTGCGTCTTTTGACTTGCCGGATCGGATCGCCCAGCAGACCGCCTTACGGTTGTTGAGGATCTTCACCACCAGTCCGTAGGCCTTCACGTTGAAATAGCCCGGATTAGATTGGAGGGCATTGTCCATGGCGATCACATAGGTTCCCGCAGGAACTTTCTGGATGTTCGCAACAGGACCGGGAAGGTCCGTGTTTTGCGCCCGAACGATTGTTGAGAGCAATAACGCGCAAAGGACAGACAAGAACTTGATGCTGATAGTAAAATGTTTTTTCATGCAATTGCTTTTCGAAGGGTGTTCAACGTGTGGCACCGATATGTTTTTTCAGCTCCTCTTGAAGCCGACTGAATACACGGCCATATCCGGAATCCGCAGCGGGTCCCGATGGCATCGATTCCACAACGTAGTCGAACGCGTTCATTCGATTACTATCCTGATAGCTTATTTCAGCCCCGTTAGATAATAACAGTTCGGTCAGATCCGCATTGCCCGCACGTGCTGCCTCGATAAGCGGCGTGGCCGTGTTACGGGATGGAAGATTCACATCCGCTCCCGAATTGATGAGCAGAGCTGCCATCTTCATATCTCCCTTCCGGCAGGCGATGAACAGGGGCGTACAACCGTCTTCCAGTAGTGCATTTACATCCATACCACTTTTCAGTTGAGCCTCCAAGGCAGGCAGATCGCCGGACTGAATGACGGTATTCAACCCCGAAGATTTGGCAAAACCGTGCACATGCAAGAGCAAGACGAAAGAGATGGTCACCGGGATGCTATTTTTCATGATTGAGGATTCTTAGTATACGATAGAAAATAACCCGAAGACATTCCGGGCCACGATAAACAATGTTACTATGCGGAGTGTGCAGGAATGCCCAAAATCTCAAACACTTCTTACAGTTTGAAAAAAAGCAGAGAATTGCCTTTTTCGCCTAAAAGTGTCC
>JBJOMA010000050.1:0-5941 GCA_046052625.1 Bacteroidota bacterium | reverse complement strand
CTGCAGGTCGAATGCGATCGCTATGGTCTTCCGGTCGCCCTTGACGGTCAGGTTGACGGGCAACTCAACTGTTACCAGCGAAAGATCTGTTCCGTAGTGGAACAGCAGGGGCTGCAATGCTCCTGCAGAATCCTGGAAGTAGCCTTCGTGCTTGTAGAAGATATACCCCGTGTTCCAGGGCCAGAACATGCCGTAGCTGGGGTCCAGGTCGCCGGCTTGGTCCAAGTCGTTATTGCGTGCGCTGTCGACACCGACCAGGAAACGAAGCGATGTGTACGTGCCATTAGGAATCGAATTGGATTGGAAGGATTTGCTTTCCGGCAGTTCCTCGTCGATCAGGTCGTAGTTCTGTGTATTGAATCCGGAACTGTCAGCTCGTACCAACGTCGCATTGGATATATAGTATTTCAAAAGATCCGCCTGCCAAAGATTGCCTGCCGCGTTCGTATAGATCAACTGACCAAGTTGTACGGGCGCTGATCCGACCACGTTCGAAAACTGAAAACGTACTACGCCGTTAGTGGGCACCGGATTGTCGTCCTGGTCCTTATTGCAAGCTGAAAAAATGCCGGTTACGACCGACAGAACCAGTATTCTTTTGAGATAGTAGGAAACAGTCATTTGCTTCATTGCTATAAAATTAAACAATTTCAGGATAAAAAGGTTCGCGTTTTTCATTTGCCTTCAGACTGACATAAATCAGGTTAAGGATTGATGGCTGTCAGGCGTGGAAAATAGCATCCGGAGTACGTTTACGGTGAAATGGCCTATAGGCCGGAATTGTATAACCCAACAGTCACACCCTATGAACTTCTCTCAAGAAACAGACGCCTTGATCGGTGTCCATGAGTACCCGGCAGTATCCATTATCCTTCCAACGCATCCGCAATACCCGAAATTCAAAGTCGACAAGGAGCATATGATCGAGCTCTTGCGAAACGCAGAAGCACAGTTGTCTGCCCGATTCAGCAAGCATAAGACGGCAGGTATCATGGAGCGACTCCGTACGGCAGTGAATGAAATCGATTACACCTCACTTTCTTCGGGTCTGGCGATTTATGTTACTGAACATGTCTCCAAAGTCATTCACCTGCCCTTCGAGGTTTCCGAAAAGGTGATTGTCGATGATTCCTTCGAGATCCGGGATCTTATCTATTCCGCGAAATTGAATCACCAATATCTGCTGGTGGCCATTACCAAAAACGGTGTCCGTACAGCACTCGGTTATGGTAATGCGCTGGTCCCCATCAAGTACAAAGACATGCCGACAAACATCCATGATGTGAAGAACAGTCATTCATTACCGGGGTGGGACTATCTTGATACGGAGGCATATGATGAAAAGAACCTTCACAACTACCTCCATTTCATCGACGAAACGGTCCGGAAAGCGCTCACCGGTCTGGATATTCCTGTCATTGTTGTTGCTGACACTAAATTGCTGGGATACATCCGCTCCGAAGCGACCATTGCTCCAAGGGTCATCGGATATATTGAAGGTAATATCGAGCATGCCTCCTCAGCGGAGATACGCAAGAAAGTGCAGCCGATTCTCGATCGCATCAATCAGAAAGAACAGGAAGAGGCCATGCTGCTGTTACAGCACGCGGTCAGCAAAGGGTCTTTCGCGGCAGGCATCGTAGAGGCTTGGCGTGTGGTGCGTGAGGGCAAGGCCCGGCTACTTCTTGTGGAAAAAGATTACCGTCAGACGGGTGTGCTCGGAGATGATGAATTCACCTTCATTCCCGGTGAGCCGTCCATGGCGGTGCACCGACAGGTCGCTGATGCTGTCGATGACCTTATCGAATGGGTGATCCGTCACAAGGGGGAGGTTGTATTCGTTCCCGACGGAACGCTTGGTGATTATCAGCGGATTGCGATAGTGAACCGCTATTGAAAAAGACTCAACGCTCTGATGCTATGAAAAGAATACTCGTTCCGACCGACTTTTCGCCGGCTGCAACGCATGCACTTCGGTATATCTGTGAACTTAACCGGAAAATAGGAGCCGAGATCCTGCTTCATCATTCCTATGTTCTTCCGGTATATGCTACCGAGGTGCCGATCCTGCTTCCGACCGATGCTGAATTGAAACAGTCCTCTGAAGAGGCCCTGGAGGAGGTGAAGAGAAACTTTCAGAAGGATTACCCTGAGATGCTTTTCAAGGCTCGGTCTTCCTCCGGCTTCGCCGAAGAGGAGATACCTGCCGTTGCTGAGGAGGTGAAGGCCGATTTGGTGGTCATGGGGACGAAAGGTGCTTCCGGGTTGCGCGAGGCGTTGATCGGAACCATTACTGCTGCTGTTATGGAGAAGTCGAACTGCCCGGTCATCGGTATTCCGGAAGATGCGGTATGGACGAATTTCGACCGTGTCGTTTATGCAACCGGATATACGGAAGGTGATTTCAGCAATGTGGAATGGTTGATCGCCTTTGCCCGAAAGCTGGACGCGGAGGTCATCCTCCTGCATGTAGCATCCCGGGAAAATGACAGAACCTATGAGTTCGATGCCATCGAGCGCTTCAAAGAACGCTTATCGGAAGAAAGCCGATATCCTAAATTAACTTTCAAGTTGATGGAAGGAAAGGATGTATACGATTCAATGTCGCGGTACCTGGAAGAGGTGAAAGCGGACATGGTGGCGATGACTATTCACCATCGTACTGTAGCTGCTAAGATCTTCGAAAGAAGCATGACCAAACGGATGGCCTATCATACGCACATTCCGCTGATCGCCTTTCACGAGGGTGCCTGAAAATAAATGAAATGTCACGTCGTGCATTCATGGAGCAAATCGGATTCTTGTCCTACGCAGTGGTCGCTATTGACGGGTCGCCGGATGATTGGGAGCTGAAGCGGGTCCAGTCATTCATCAGTGACAAGGTCAAAGCCATAGCAGGTACGGAACCTGAAGAGGATACGGCGGATTGGTTGATTACGTTGGTCGCATTCAAGGAAGCAGCGAGGACATCTGCAAAGCCGTCTGTACTTGTAAGGGATTTTGAACGTTTTTCCGACAGTGCCGCATTCCGTCATATCGGACCGAAGCTTCGTAGCGAGGGATTTGAAGTGCTGAAGTATTCGGCTGCAGCATTGAAAGGAACGGGCAGGGCGGAAAGTGCCTTACTGCAACGGTTGCAAAAAAGATTCTAATGAATTAGGTCATGGAAAAAAGGAAAGGGAATATTTCACTCGGTGCAGTCAAGGGCATCAGGATTTATCTGCACTGGTCCTTCTTTCTGTTGCTGGTTTACCTGGTGGTCGCTGAAATGATGCGTGGAGGCGGATGGTCTTCCGCTGCGCAACTGGTCCTTTTGGTGCTCGCAGTATTTGCTACCGTGGTATTGCACGAATTAGGCCATGCGCTCACTGCGAAGCGGTACGGTTGCCGGACGCGCGATATCATTCTTCTGCCGATCGGCGGAGTGGCAAGGATGGATCGGCTTCCCGAGGATCCCGGGCAGGAGATAAAAGTGGCCCTTGCCGGACCGGCTGTCAATTTCGCACTGGCCGCCCTGATTTATCTGTTGTTCTTCCGCTCGGGCGGTTTGCCGCCGATCAGCGAACTTTCGGAATTACGTCCTTCGAATTGGTGGGCTCACTTCTTCTACGCCAACGCGGTGCTTGCGATATTCAATCTTATCCCCGCTTTCCCGATGGACGGCGGAAGGGTTATGCGGGGACTTCTTTCCTTCCGTCTGGATCGACTGACAGCCACCCGTATTGCCGCTTTTCTTGGTCAGGTGATCGCGATAATCATGGTGGTGGCGGGGTTATTCTCAAATCCGATGCTTGTGTTTGTCGGGGCCTTCATCTTCTTCGGTGCACAAATGGAGTCTGATTACCTGATAGGCCGCTCTTTGTTGAAAGGAGTAGCGGTCCGGGATGTACTCATGTATCCGATGGTGTCACTCCCGGCGGACGCTAAGCTTTCCGATGCGATGAATCTGCTCTTGCGTACACAAGCTACCCGGTTCGTTGTCATGAACGGTGATTTACCGGTAGGAGTAATCGACCGTAAAAGCCTCTTGCTGCATATCGAGGAAGGAGGACCCGGAATTCGGGTTGCCGATTGCATGCGATCGGACATTCCGGTTTCTTCGCCCGATGAGGATCTTGAAACCGTCTATCGAAAAATGCAGACAGGAGACGACCAACTTTTCCTGGTGAAGGAAGGGGATCGCTTTAGCGGTTATGTAGACATTGAGAATCTGCTCGAGTTCATGCTGCTGCGGAAAGCGCTGGCGAAGCGCAGGAAATTTGAAATCAACCCTTGATATAGGACCTTCATGCAACCTGTAAACCTAGTACTGTCGGGAGGCGCTGTGCGAGGCGTCGCGCATCTTGGTGTGATCCAGGCTATCATGGAGCGCGGATTGGTCCTGGAGGCGATTTCCGGTGTTAGCAGCGGCGCGCTTGTCGGTGCCTTCATAGCAGCGGGTTATGAGCCGGAGGAGACACTGGCCATATTTAAAAAGCATCGGCTGTTGCACCTGATTCGCCCGAAGTTGGACGAGGGACTGTTCTCGATGAAAAAAGTAGGGGAGATATTGGCGGAATACTTTCCGCAAAACCGTTTTGAGCGATTGAATATACCGTTGGTGGTGAGTTGCACGGATCTCACCGAAGGGCATTCAGATTATTTCACACAAGGCGAACTGATTCGTCCTTTAATCGCATCTTGTTCTATCCCGCTGTTGTTCGAACCGGTCACTATCGAAGGAGACCAGCTGGTGGACGGTGGATTCCTGAACAATCTGCCTGTAGAGCCCTTCTTGGAAGACGATGTGACATTGATCGGTGTGCACGTTAATCCGTGGCGAAACGGTATGCATGCCGATTCCCTTTTCCAGGTAATGGAACGTCTTGTGGAACTCGGCGCCTGGCAGACGGTCAAATCCCGTAAAAGGTACTGCGATCTGTTCATCGAGCCGCCGGGAATGTCCGCTTTCGGCTTGTTCGATGAGAACCGATTAGACGAATTGTTTGAAATAGGTTACCGCTATACCCGTTCTAAGCTGGAATCCTTTACCTCCTTCCCGAATTTCCACTCCCGCTGATACCTCATTTGCGTTCGTTGCCGAGGATCAGTGCCAACGTCTTCAGTCGGTCGGTGCGGTCGGCTACCAGCTTCAGGATAGCTATATATGGAATGAAAAGTATCATTCCGGCCGCCCCCCACAAAAGTCCGCCGGCCAGTATGGCGACAATCGTCGCCAGCGTACTGATGCTTAATCTGCTGCTGACAGCCATCGGGAATATGAGATTCGCTTCCAGGTATTGGACAAAAGTGAAGATCGCTACTACGCCTAAAGGATACCATACGGAGTCGTACTGTATCCATGCGAAAGTGATGGGTAACAGCGATGCCACCATGATGCCGACATATGGAATGAAGGTCAGGATGGATGCGATGAATCCGAACAGGATGGCATGGGGTATTCCAAGAAGCAGCAATCCTACACTGTTCAGAACACCTACGATGAGGTATACCATCCCCATTCCTTTCATGAAATTGTAGTACGCGTGTATGGAGTCTTTCAGCAGGTGAAGTACTTCCGAACGATCGATGGAGGGGAAAATACGACAAATCACTTCCACCCAGCGTTCCCTGGCATAGAGTATCAGCCCGGAAAGGATCGGGATGAGTATGAAGAGTACCAGACCGACGACCGAATCATAGATCATCTGGCGTGCTGATGAAAGTAATCCGCCTGAGGTTCCCGACATGGTGTCTTTGAGCAGCGAGTTCTGCTCTTCGATCGTTATATGAAACCGGGTTTGGATTTCCGCTTGGAGTTGAGCCATGCTTGCTAGCAGTTTCTCCCGGATGTTGGGCCATTCTGCAGAGAAAAGTGCGAATTGACTGAATAAAAGGTAGAAGACCGTCAGCAGGATCAGCATCGTTCCGGTCAGACCGATACCGATGGAAAGTCCGCGTG
>JBJOMA010000049.1:0-12881 GCA_046052625.1 Bacteroidota bacterium | reverse complement strand
TCATTTTGCCCGGGAGGGTCGGGCCGACGCCTTTTCTTTTCCTGTCGTTCGCTTGAAAACGTCTTTTCTTTCGTCGCCCTGCTTATCGAGATTGACGCGCTCCGTCGCATACACCGAATACCCCTCTTCGCTGTATTCGGAAATAAAGACATCCAGATCGATGTTGTTCTCGACGGAGAGTCGCTCGATCTCGGCCAGTTCTTTGGATAATCGGCGGAGTTCTTTTTGCTGTTCCTTGGTCAGTGACATGGGCGGTATGGGTTTTCAAATTTAACCCTCAAATGACGCTGCGGGTTGCGGATCTGCCAACCGGATAAATGATGTTATTAACCATCATTGTTAATAGCCGCTGAAAAGATTAATTAATTCGAAATTAAACTAATTTTGGTCTTTTATAATTATATGATTGATTTATGATTAAATGTTTAATGTTTATTTTATAAAATCATTTATCTTTTTTCTTTGGTGGTTCGTTCCATGTCATTCTTGCGGTCCACGACTATTCGCTCCGGCCGATTGGCCAATTCCCAGACCGTATGAAAAATGAGGCGGGTACGTTTTTCCATTACTTCCAGATCAATCTTATCCATGGTGTCTGAAGGCTTATGATAGTCGACGTGTTTCCCGTTGAAATAAAAGATGGACGGGACTCCATGTTTGGCGAAATTATAGTGGTCGCTTCGGAAATAAAACCGATTGGGTTCACCGGGAACATTATACCGGTAATCCAATAAAAGACCGACGTGCTCCCGATTCGCCTGCTCATTGATCGCGTGTAACTCGCTGCTTAGTTTATCCGATCCTATCACATAGATGTAATCCTTGTTTCCAAGGCTATCGTGTTCGTGATCGATTCTTCCGATCATATCGATATTGACCTCGGCAACCGTCTGATTTAGCGGAACCAACGGGTTTTCGGAATAATACCTGGATCCAAGCAACCCTTTCTCTTCTCCGCTGACCGGCATGAACAAGATGCTTCTTAGCGGGGCGGCGCCGTTCGCAGCAGCAAGCGAGAAAATGCGCGCCAACTCAATGACCACTGATGTTCCACTTGCGTCGTCATCAGCACCATAATATACCGTATCGCCGCGTACCCCCAGATGATCATAGTGGGCTGTGACTGAAACATACTCATCGGGCTTTTCACTGCCGATAACAACAAAAGGTATGTTCTCTCCCATCAATTCTTCCTGGCGGAGGATTGAAGGTACCTGTATTTCTGTCTTGTACTTTCTTATTTTATTTCCGGACCGACTATGAAATGAGCTTTCCACCATCGATTTGCTTACAACCACTATTCTGAAAGGAAGACCCAGCAGAAAACTCCTTATAGAATCATCCTTGTGTTCCTTGATGTAGACTGAACGCACCCACTCATTAAAATCTGTATGCTCCAGGAAAACTACACGTGGAAGATGGGCCATATTTATGATCGGGGCCATCTGTTCTTGTAATTCTTTAAGGATGTGATCAGGCGTGTATGATTGAGTCCCAGAATCGGATAATCCTGTAATCAGCAACCCCGAACCGGTGTCAATCAATTTGGACAATTTACGTGCAGTGCCCGAGGTGAAAAGCCGTCGATGATTCAGACATATAAGATGATCAACAGTAAGGCCGCTGTCGTTACCCGAGGTGAATGCGAAAAAATCATTCCAATAGACATATTTCATGTCTCCTATGACGATATTCTTCTGTTTGTTCGCTCTGGCAGAAAGCCCGTGAAATTGCATGCCTCCTTCGGCTAGGGGAGTAAGCCCAAATTCCGTAAACGAATCAACCAGATATCTCGCCGCCTTTTTCTGACCGGGTTTTCCTGTCTCCCGACCCTGAAGACTGTCCGATGTAAGAACGGATAGGTAAGATCGTAGTGAATCCTTGTTGATCCTGGATGCAAAAATCAATTCGGGATCAGCTGCTGGAGAATCCTTGAAAAAGGTAACAGCAATGATCAAAAAAAACAGTGGTCGTAACATCGAAAAACGAGGGTATACCTATATCAACGGTGAAGATATCTTACTTACCCGTACCGCATGTCTCCCTCCTTCAAAAGGAGTATTCAGAAACGCATCCACAAACGCATCCGCGTCTTCAATTGAGACAAACCGAGCAGGAATACAAAGTATGTTTGCATCGTTGTGTTGTCGTGCCAGGACGGCGACATCTTCGCGCCAGGCGATAGCGGCACGAATACCCAGATGTTTGTTCGCCGTAATTGCGACGCCGTTTGCACTTCCACAAAAAAGGAAGCCTACTTTTGCCTTCGACTGCTCGATGGAGGAGGCGACCGGATGAACAAAGTCCGGATAATCCACTGAATCAGTGGAATGTGTTCCGAAATCAAGAACTGTAAACCCCTGCTCCTGTAAACGCTTTCTGATACGTTCCTTATAATCGAATCCTGCGTGGTCGCATCCGACGGCGATAACTGGTTTTTCCATTTTAGTCATGTGAAGGGTCATATCCAAAGATACTTATTTCGTTACCAACACTACCTGTCGCCGATAGTCCTAAGTGACTGATTGTTTGTTAAATATAAAGTCTCGATTTCAACACTATTTTGGTTGATAATTGTTTTTCCGGTCGAAATAATAAGGATAACAAGATTTGGATTGTTTAAAACGTTCATCATACGGCAGTGCTTCGACAACACACAAAAAAAGTATTACCGGATTTCATCAGGACATGCACAATAAGAATTAGGTTATTCACAAAAGAATTTAGGGAAGATATCATCAACGGCAGATATCAACATCTGTTTATTTAACGTGTCATTACGTCAATTATCAATCAGTTATGATTACTTGTCATGTTGAAATCATACTACTCTTTTGTAGATAAAAGTAAAGTCAAGTAAACCGGAGAAGAACTGTCAACCGTATTAACCGACTATTATAATTACTATAAGAATTTAAATAAAAAATTAAATATTAGTAGTTCGTCTTCTTCCTGTCAGATTTTCAATTCATGGTAAATACGCCGGAACCGCTGTATCTTTACGAATAATGCAAGCACCTATCAGCTCCGGTTTAGTCAATGTGACAGTGGATCCTTCACTGGATCTTTTCGCGGAAATAGCCCGTTTGAAAAGTGAAAAGAAAGCGATTATCCTGGCCCATTACTACCAGGAACCGGATATACAGGATGTGGCCGACTATATCGGTGACAGTCTCGGGCTTGCCCAACAGGCAGAGAAGACCGATGCTGAAATGATCGTATTCGCCGGGGTCCATTTCATGGCGGAGACGGCAAAGATCCTTAATCCGACAAAAAAAGTATTGCTACCGGATTTACGTGCCGGTTGTTCGCTTGCGGATTCTTGTCCGCCGGATGCATTCGCCGCATTCAAACAACAACACCCTGATCATGTCGTGATCAGTTACATCAATTGCACCGCCGCCATCAAGGCGATGAGCGACATCATCTGTACTTCCTCGAATGCAGTGGCGGTCGTAAATAGCCTTCCTAAAGACAAAAAAATAATTTTTGCACCGGATAAGAACCTGGGCAGGTATGTCATGCAGCAGACGGGCCGGAACATGGTGTTGTGGAACGGGACCTGCATGGTACACGAGCTGTTTTCACTGGAGAAAATCATCCGTTTAAAAGCCCGGCATCAGGAAGCGAAGTTTATCGCGCATCCTGAATGCGAGGAGCCCGTGCTTGAAATCGCCGACTTCATCGGATCAACGACGGCATTATTGAACTATACCATAAATGATCCGGCAAACGAATTCATTGTCGCGACCGAATCAGGCATACTTCACAAGATGGCTGCCGCATCACCGCAAAAGACGTTCATTCCGGCTCCGCCGGATAATCTTTGCGCTTGTAACGATTGTCCGCACATGAAACTCAATACGCTGGAAAAACTTTATTTATGCATGAAGCATGAACAACCGGAGCTGATCATGGACGAAGCACTACGTGTCAAAGCCCTTCAGCCGATTCTGCGCATGCTTGAAATCTCAAAGTCACTGCCGAAATGAAACCTCACTGTTCTCTACTGATGATATGGCAGTACTACAACCGACTATTTTTTATTGCCGTAATGGCATTACCCTTTTCAGCGTTATCACAAGAGAGTAAAACCGTATCAGACGGATATAATCGCTTCTATCATCCGAACGGTGTCATGAGCAGTGAAGGAACCATCCGGAACGGCAAGCCGGACGGTTACTGGAAAACGTACGATGAAAAAGGAAAGATCAAGTCGGAAGGGAACCGGGTCGATTTCAAACTAGACAGTCTTTGGAAATTCTACGGTGACTCAGGTCTTGTGACTGCCGAGTACAATTACAAACACGGAGTGAAGAACGGTATTCAGAAAAACTTCTATCCCAACGGAAAGGTTCGCTCTGAAGAAACAGATTCCATAGGTATCCGTTCCGGAGTTTCCAGGTATTACCGGGAAGACGGTTCATTGTCGAAGACGGTTCCATACAGCAATGGTGTAGAGGAGGGTATGGCACGCGAATACGACAATACAGGAATGCTGGTCACCGTAACGAATTATCGAAACGGTTTTTTTCAGAAGGAAGAGAAGATCAACCGCACCGATAAGCAGGGGCTCAAGCAAGGCGTGTATAAACAGTTTTATGATAACGACCAGGTAAGCAGTGAAGGCGTTTATAAAGACGATCTGAAGGACGGCATCTTCAAGGAATATGCGGAAGACGGTCGTGTAATAAAGAGAGAAGAATATCAGATGGGCGTTCTTGTTCCTTCCGAAGAAGAGGAACAGATGAAATTCGAGGTCAAGCGGAAATATTTTCCCGACGGGAGCGTACGCATTGTCGGCACTTACAAGAAAGGAATGCCGGAAGGAATGTTCCGTCAATTCGATCAGTTAGGGAACCTCGACTCCGGAAAGGTTTATCAGGAAGGAAGGCTTTTACGGCAGGGCCGTATTGACAATCAGGGGCGCGAACAGGGCGAATGGCGCGAATTCTATGAAAGCGGAAAACTGAAAGCGGTCGGCAATTATGTCGATGGTGTAAAAGATGGCGAATGGCGACACACGTTTGAAAATGATTCCGTCGAACAGGTCGGTCGATTCGTCAAAGGAAAACCCGAGGGGCCGTGGCGCTGGTATTATCCCAACGGTGCGCTGCGCAGGGAAGAGACTTATGTTAACGGACGGGAATCGGGCGCCATGAAGGAGTATGATATCAACGGTGAAGTGATCGCCGAAGGAGAGTACGTAAACGGTGTTCAGGAGGGCGACTGGAAGTTCCGGGTCGATGAATACGTAGCGGAGGGAAAATTTGTCGAGGGGAAGGAGGATGGCGACTGGAAACAGTTTTATCGTGAAGGGGGACTTGTTTTCGAAGGTGAATACTTTGAAGGGCAGGAGACCGGAAAACACACGTACTATTGGCCGAACGGAAAGGTGCGCGAGGTCCGTACGTATCGCGTCGGTCTGGCCGACGGGGTATGGAAGCTGTTCGACGAAAACGGTAACGAAACGATTTCCATCACATACAGAAACGGGGAAGAGCTGAAAGTCGATTCCGAAGAGTTGCCACGAGGGGAACCGGCGGAAGAATAGACATATCGATTTTATTCGTTATACCCACCACTTCATTTTACTTTCAATATTTCATCGAAGCTCCTGACCGCTTCGTCGAGTTTGTTCCGGGCTGTTTCGGTTCTTTCGTTAATTTTCCGAATTTGTATCATACAACAGACCATGCGCAATCATTATTTCTTCTCTCTGATCATCTGTATCACGATAAAAACAGCAGCCTCCCAGCAGTGGGGAGCGTATACGCTGTACAGTGTGCAAAATCAAACCGCCGCGTACTTATGCGACACGAACGGAACAACGTTTCATACCTGGTCCGGACTTACCGGCGGCACCGGCTATTCTTCCTATATGATGCCGGGAGGAACGCTTGTCCGCACCGTCCGCAACACCGGTAATGTATTAAACGGAGGCGGCATGACGGGTCGTGTGCAGAAGGTCTCCTATTCGGGATCACTGTTGTGGGATTTCACCTATTCTTCTTCTACCTATTGTCTGCATCACGATATCTGCCCGCTTCCCAACGGTAATGTGTTGATGATATCTTATGATGTGAAAACAGCGGCCGACCTTACGGCTGCCGGCTACGCCGCCGCCGGCCACACGATCTGGTCGGAGAAGATCATAGAGGTACAACCGTCCGGCCCCACCACGGGTACTATCGTCTGGGAGTGGAAGCTCTGGGACCACCTAACACAGAATGTCGATCCGGCCCGCGCTAATTATAACCCTACGGTTATTGATCATCCGGAACTGATGAACGTCAACTTCCAGAGCACATCGTCGGACTGGATTCACATGAACGGCATCGACTGGGACTCCACGCTTGACCAGATTGTCGTCAGTTCGCATAACCTTAACGAGGTCTATGTCATCGACCACAGCACGACTACTGCAGAGGCGGCCGGCCACACCGGCGGTAATTCGGGTAAAGGAGGAGATTTCCTGTACCGTTGGGGCAACCCCGCAGCATACGGCGCTGCAGGAAGTCGTATTTTCAATGTCGTTCACGATGCGCATTTTGTTCCTGCAGATTGTCCCCGCGCCGGTTATATCGTAGGTTATAACAACGGAGGCATCACATCGCCTACTCAGCAGTCGTGCGCAGACCTGATCAACCCGCCCCGCAACGGATACAATTTCCTGATCAACCCCGGGTCTGCGTATGCTCCGACCACTTACGACGCCCGTATTCCCTGCGGAGGCTATAACAGCAACATGGGAAATTCGCAGCAACTGCCTAATGGCAATTCGTTAGTCTGTATCGCGCAAAGCGGAACCATCAAGGAGTTCGACATCAACGGAACGCTGCTTTGGACGAAGAACGCGGGCGGAACCGCACCGCAGGCCTTCCGGTATTCCGCCTGTTATCTCAGCGGAACACCGCCCGCAACACCCGCCATCACCGACTCCGTCGCCATACTTACGACAACGGCGTCCGCCGCCTATCAATGGTTCGAGAACGGCGTTCCAATCGCCGGAGCCAATTCACAGAACTTCATTCCCACACATAACGGTAACTATGAAGTGGCGGTGCGAGACCTTAACGGCTGCTGGTCGGATACGTCCGCATCATTCCCGTATATCGAAACGGGTGTTGTTCAGGTTTATGATGATCGTGACCTGACCGTATATCCGAACCCTTCTTCCGGGCTTGTCGAATTATCGGGCGGAGCTGTTGACGGAAAAAATTTCACGGCGACCATCATCGACCAGCAGGGAAGGACCGTCCGAATTCAGGATAATACACACCGCTTCGATCTTACTTCTGCAGGAAGCGGCATCTATACACTTACGGTCCGCGGAGACCATGTACTATTGAACAAACGCATCATCATCGCCCAATGAAAAAACTGTTTGCAATTATCGGGATAATGATCGCCCTGCAGGCCTCTTCGAATCCGGTCACATTCTGTGTCGATATGCGTTATTGGACGATCGATCCCGGCGGAATACATCTTTATATCGTCGGCGACACCGTCTTTCATCCGATGACCCAAAGCATTATTGACACGAATATTTATTGTCTAACGCTTGATTTGCCGTCGGACTCCTGTATCGAATACGACTTCCTGAACGGCAGCGATTTCTATGGCCTCGAGTTCGTTCCGCCCGAATCGCGCGTAGATGATATCAACAGTAATCGATGGATCTGTACACACGGAACCACGACCGATACGCTAGAAACGGGCGCGCTCCTGTTTGCCGCGAATGCGCCGGAGGGACAATCCATGTTGCGACTAAAGGTCGACATGGTCCAACAGTCGTCCATTGATACTGCCGGTGTGTTCGTCAGTGGATCTTTGGGAACTAATATCCGTATGGACAATCTATTTCACGGAAACGTGTATGACGCCAAGGTTTATGTGCTCCCCGGCTCTTATGATTACCGTTTCTATAACGGCAGCACATCAGAAAGCGTTCCGACCGCTTGCAGTGTAAACGGTTCCCGGCAGGTTTCCTTTACCGTCGACACGGTGGTTTCTTCGGTTTGTTTTTCCGAATGCATCGCTTGCGGAACAGCCATTGAATCCGTAGAGACAGCAACACCTATTTTCTCCGTATTCCCCAATCCTGCGAACGACCGCTTCCGCGTCAGCACCGAGTTCCATGGCGCATCCCGCCTTAGCCTGACAGACCTTTCCGGTAAGACGGTGCGGGAATTCGAACTCAGCGAAACGGATATTCGCTGGTTCGACATCAGCAGTTTGTCCGCGGGAAGTTATCTGGTCACTGTAAGATCTTCATCCGGACAATCCTTGGCGGTCGACCGGCTCATCATCCGATAATTATTTCTGTGAAAAGGAAAAAAGGACGGCCCTATCGCCGTCCTTTCTTTTTGTTCCTTGGTGGCGCCGCCTTCATTCTTGTGTGTGGGGTCCGCCCTTTTTCAGGGTGCTCGAATAACGGTTCGTGATGATCACCCCGAACAAGTTTCATATCAATCTGTTTTCTCGACAGATCAGCACGAGCAATGGTGACCTTTACCGAGTCGCCCAGGGAATACCTTCTTCCTGTCCTGGATCCCACCACACATAGGTTTGTTTCATCGAACTCGTAGAAGTCGTCATCCAGTTCGCGGAGCCGAACGAGCCCCTCGCATTTATTCTCCACCAGTTCCACATAAAACCCCCATTCGGTAACCCCGGAGATGATTCCGTCGAACAACTGCCCGACTTTGTCTTGCAGGAACTCGACTTGCTTGAATTTGACGGAAGCGCGCTCCGCTTCGGAAGCGCGAATCTCCATGCCTGTGCTGTGTTTACATTCGTCCTCGAGCCATTCTTCGTCTACCCGGAAGTCGCCGGCGAGATATTGTTCCAATAAACGGTGCACTAACACGTCCGGATAGCGACGTATAGGAGAGGTGAAATGCGTGTAGTGTTCGAAGGCGAGTCCATAGTGTCCGATGTTCTCCGTGGTGTATACGGCCTTCGACATGGTGCGGATCGCCAACTGTTCCAGCACGTTCTGTTCTTTTTTACCTCGCAGGCTTTTCATCAGTCCGTTCAGCGAGTGGGCGACCTCCTTGTCGCTTTCCGTTTTTATCGCGTGCCCCCATCGCGCTGCGAATTTCACAAAGGCCTGCAGCCGCTCGGTGACGGGTCCGTCGTGCACACGGTAGACGAACGGCCAGGCTTCGACGTGCACCTGTTCTTTTTCGCGGCCTGCCTTCTTGTTTTTTGAAACCGACGTTCCCGTAACCGTATGACGTCTTCCTGCAAATTCCGCCACCGTCCGGTTTGCCAGCAGCATGAACTCCTCGATGAGTTGATTAGAGGCCTTGTTCTCTTTCAGATAGACACCGAGCGGCTTGCCTTTTTCATCCAACTTGAATTTAACCTCCAGTTTTTCGAAAGCGATCGCACCTTTTTTGAAGCGTTCGGTGCGCAGCCGTTGTGCAAGCGTATGTAACGCCAACACCTCTTCCGACAGTTTCCCGGTGCCGCCTTCGATCAGGGATTGCGCTTCTTCGTAAGTGAACCTGTGATCCGAATGGATCACTGTTCTTCCGATCCATTTGTCCAGCACTTCGGCGTGTTGGTTCATTTCAAATACCGCCGCAAAGCAGAGCTTGTCTTCGTGCGGCCTGAGTGAACAGACCCCGTTCGACAGCTTTTCCGGCAACATCGGAATGGTACGGTCGACAAGATAGATGGACGTGGCCCGCTCGGCGGCCTCGCGGTCGAGTTCGGTCATCGGACGCACGTAATGTGAAACGTCGGCGATGTGGACACCGATCTCCCAGTTGCCGTTTTCCAGTTTCCGTATCGAAAGCGCATCGTCGAAATCTTTCGCGTCGACCGGGTCGATGGTGAAAGTGGTGACCTCGCGGAAGTCACGACGCTTCCGGATCTCTTCTTTGGAAATTTCCGTCGGAATATCTTGCGCCTCTTTCTCCACGTGATCCGGAAACCTGTTGGGAAACCCATATTCAGCAAGGATCGAATGCATCTCCGCGTCGTTCTCGCCCGGCCAACCGAGCACTTCTTCGATCTTGCCGATCGGGTTCTTGGTGCCCTTGGGCCAGTCGGCGATTTCGACAATCACTTTCTGTCCGTTGCGCGCATCTTTCAAAAGATGGCCCGGAACGAATATGTCCACCAGCATCCTGGGACTGTCCGGAACCACGAAAGCGTATTTGCCGCTAGACTGGACGATTCCAACAAATTTTGTTCGTGCTCGCTCCAACACCTCTGCCACTTCACCCTCTATGCGACGGCTTTTATGTCGGGCAAAAAGGAATACACGCACTTTATCACCGTGCAACGCGTTACCCACATTTCCCGGCGCGATGAAAACATCCTCTTCATCATTCTCGGACAACAGATAAGCCGCCCCGCCCGCAGTTATTTCAATCCGTCCCTCCAGATGGGCATGTTTGGGCTTCAGCTTGAAGCTACCGCGTTCCACTTCTAATAATTCCCCTCGCCCGGCCAGCAAGAACAGCGTACCCCGGACCCCGTCTTTCAAAATACCGTAACGCTCATCAGCAGACAAATCCGCCCCCGAGAAGCCGTCGATGAACTCCTGGAATGCAGACTTGATCGCCTTTCCAACCTGTTTATGATTGAAGGTACGGTTCGGATGTTTATTGAAAAGCGTGAACACCTCTGACAGCAGAAACTGTCCGATGGGATCTTCTTTTGGTTTGTTTTTCTTGGACATTGATTTTCGCATTCTGGATGCGGGATGAATTAATGTGAAATTAGATTTAAACAGGCGTACGAAACCCTGACGCAAGTCAACTTATACGCCGCCAGCGACCAGAAGTTCATTTTCAAATCAACTTCCGGCAATAATTTTCGTACCGAATGCAACAAGGCGGCCTGCGCCGTCGTTAGAAACTTGTTAATAGAACCCAAACAAAACCATTCCAAATGGAAACCAATCAAGCCGGACAAAAGAACAACAAACTGTGGATCGCACTTCTGGTCGTTTCAGTATTGTTGAACCTGTGGCAGTGGCGCCACTCGACCACCTCCATCAACACGCTCGAATCGCGGGTAGATACACTGGTCGTTGAGCGCGTTAACATCGAGAAAGAGCTGACCGACACGAAAGAGGAGCTGGAGAAATACCGCGGCATTTCTGCGAATCTCGACAGCCTGCTCAACGAAGCACAAGCCAAAATCGAAGAGCAGGAGAAGAAGATCCGCACCATCAGCGGACAGGCGTCCAACTATAAGGAGCTCAATGCAAAACTCAAACAACAGCTGGCCGACCTGCAGTTGTTACGCGACGAGTACCTTGGCCGAATCGACTCGTTGCTGATGGCCAACAAGCAGCTGCAGACGGAGAAAGAGCAGTTGACGACGAACCTGGAAACGGTTTCCAAAAACCTGGAGACGACGGTTGCTACGGCTTCCGTACTGAAAGCAGAATACGTGAAAGCCACCACCTTCAAGCGTCGTGACAACGGCAAGTATATCGAAACCCTGTTAGCTAAACGCACGCACAAGTTCGACGTCTGTTTCGATGTTCTTGACAATAAGATCGCCAAGCCGGGAACGCGAAACGTTTACATGCGCATCACCGAGCCGGGCGGTAAGCCGATTGGAAACAAGGGTACCGGGTCCGGTTCTTTCAAGACGTCAGGCGGAGAAGAGGTCATGTATGCCGCCTCGACGACAATCGACTATAAAGGCGCCAAGCTCAGCAAAGTATGCATGAGCTACGAAGAAAAGGACGACAAGATGTTCGCTGCGGGAACATACATGATCGAAGTCTTCATTGACGATCAGCTGGCCGGAGCGGGCTCTGCCGTTCTTCGCTGATCTTTCGATATGAAAGGAAGGCCGTCTCATCCGGAGGCGGCCTTTTCTTTTTTCCCTTGTTGAGCGCGGCAACGGTCGCTGCAGTATTTCACTTCCTCCCAGCATCGTTCCCATTTCTTCCTCCAGGAGAACGGTCGTCCACACACCGCGCAGGGCTTTTGAGGAAGGAACGGTTTTTTGTGCGGCATGAATTCAAAGGAGGTTGACAGGTACACGGTCGGGTTTTGCATAAGAGAACCGGCCGACAGCCTGTAGTGAGTAGTACGACTCAAGACCTCCCACCCCCACACTCACCCCGTCCTCCAGCCGCAGGTTTCCGTCAGGCAGCAACAATTCCTCGTCTATCCACACCTCCCGGACTTCACCGATCATCAAACGGGTGCCGTTTTCCGGAATGGCTATTTCTCGGACGAACCGAAGGCCTATACGGATGCCGCTTTCTGCCACATAGGGCGCAGGGAATCCGTCCGTAAAAGCCGGTGTGAAACCGCATTTATCGAATTCAGATTCGCTGTCATTGAATTTCGCGGACGTATGATGAGCTGCGGCGACCATTTTACCGGGAACATGATTTATTGTGAAACTTCCGGATGCTATGATGTTCCTGTATGTATGACTGAAGTCGGTGAGTGGTCGCTGTACGAATCCGATCAGCGCCGGATCAGCGCCGAGATGAAACACCGAACTGAACAGCGCAAGGTTGTTCCGGCCGCGTTCATCCATGGTTCCAATCAACAGCGCCGGCTTTATCCCGGTCAGACAGTTCACCAGATTCGCCCGGAAAAAACGATCGGCAGCAGAAAGCGCTTCGTTTGTAAAATGTTTCATGGGGTTTATCGTATGACAGACAAGCCGCCGTCCACGTGAAGCACCTGTCCGGTGATCCAGCGTGAAGCATCTGAAAGGAGGAATGCTGCCATTTCGGCGATGTCCGTCGCTTCACCGATACGTTTCAGGGGGTGTCGCTGCGCATTCGCCTCTCTTTTTTCCGGTGAGCTCAGCAGCGCCGCAGCCAACGGAGTGTCGGTCAACGATGGTGCGATGCAGTTTACGCGGACAGAAGGAGCCAGTTC
>JBJOMA010000048.1:0-2672 GCA_046052625.1 Bacteroidota bacterium | reverse complement strand
AGCTTGTGGTAGGAATTCATCAGGTTGCGGATCAGTCGCTGGATCATCGCGATGTTCGAACACGGCGAGTAGAAGGAGGGCTCCGGCTTCATTTTCAGCTGTTGCAGGAACTGGTCGATTTCCTTGTGGTTGAAAATCTCGCCCTTGCTGAACGGATTGATGTAGAAAAGCACATTGCTCTGTATGCCGGCTGACAGATCCGCGTTTTCCTTGTAACAGAGTACGAAATGTTCCGGCAGGTTCACCCCATAAACGGGTACCCCTGCCGCGTTCGCGACTTCCATGTAGATGATGCTCAGCATCAGAGGATTCCCTTTTTTCGTTTCCAACGCAACGTTGATGAACGAATTCTGCGGTGCATGGTAATGCTGCGTATTGCCCGAAAAACCATGAATATCGAACAAGATCCGGTTCAGGACATGCACTTGTTCCAACGCCGTCAACCCGTCATTCATCTCCAGCCAGGCATCCCGACGGATGGCTTCCAGCTGGCTGCGGACCGCATCCTCCTGCAGATCCGGATACTGATAACGGGCTACGAGAACCGCACCCCGAAGAATGTCCATGCCTCCGGTTTCCACCCACACTTTCAGTTCCCGCTTCAGTTCATCGAACTGGATGTCGTGAATGACCTCTTCGATGCGCGCCTGTAACAAAGCATCCAGCGATCCGCTCCAGGCATTTTCCAGAAAAGGGATAGCCGGCTTACCGCACTTCAACAGCCGGTCGCGGATCTGTCCATACACTTCTTCATCCGTATCGTCCAGCAATCGTATCAAGGCGTCTATTTCACGGTAATCCATAGGGCGATTCAATCTGTTTCTTCAGTTAAACCATCCGATACGGGAAAAGGATACCCGGAATGAGACCGGTTTTTCAACAGAAGGTTGTTGGACGTGATGTCAATTAGCGTGCCTGTGTTAATTAATCTTGAATTCCGCTGACAAACGGACATACAATAGTCAGTAACTTTCCGAATTACAAAACAGCATTCTTCAATACCATATGAAAAACAGCCTCTTCACCGTTTTACTGTTGACCGGATTCCTGTCCGTTTTCGGTCAAAACCCTCCGATCTGGACCAACCGCTTCGCCACGGCAGGCGACAATTCCGATAAATATAACAGCATCGCTCCTTTATCCGGAGGATTCGTCACAGCAGGTTATTCCGTAAAGCAAGGAAACTACCGTGATTTTCTCACCGTGCGGACCGATGGCTCCGGTAACATCTTATGGTCCAGAACCAAGAACGGTGTCGGAAACGGTAACGATGTTGCGGATTTCGTGGCCGTAGATGCCTCCAACAACATTTATGTCGCCGGATATACCGATGGCGGCAATTCACAGGATGATATATGCCTGCTGAAATACGACAGTAACGGCAACCTGCTTTGGACCACTATATGGAACAACACTTCATCAGCACAAGACGATATACCACTAGATATGGCTTTGGATGCCTCCGGCAATATTATCATTTGCGGCAGTACCGAGCCGGATGCCCTCGCCGGAAGTTCAGATTACGTAACACTTAAATTCGCACCGAACGGCGGACTGCTCTGGCAGGCCATTTATGCTCGGCCAGGCGTAGCCGGCGGACGCGATGAAGCCGATGCACTCGTGATTGACGCGGCCGGAGATGTCTATGTGACCGGCCGTTCCTTTAACGGAGCCGATGATGATATCGTGACGTTGAAGTACAACGGGGCCTCAGGTGCCCTCGCCTGGGGAACCCCCGCGGTCTACAACAGCGGCACGGGCGACGACCGCGGAGCCGATATCGCCCTCAACAGCAACGGTACCAGCGTGTATGTAACCGGACGTACGGATAACGGTAATGACGATGATGTGCGGATTGTCAAATACAATTCCTCCGGTCTATTCCAATGGACGCGCTTCTATAACGGTACGCTGCAGCAGAACGACCGCGGCCTTTTCGTCTACGTGGATGCCGCAGAAAACATCTATGTCGGAGGACAGACCGATGCTGACTTCTCCGCACTGACCAATTACGACTTCCTGCTTCTCAAGTATTCCTCGTTGGGGGCGATCACCTGGTTCCGTTCGGACGGTTTCGCCGCCTTGCAGAACGACATACCTACTTCCATGACGGTCGATGCCGCAGGCAACCTCATTCTTACCGGTTACAGCGACTTCGATCCGGGTCTGACCACCTCGAACTATTTTTATGCTGTCGTCTGGAATAACGCCGGGACGAAACTTTCTTCCAGCTTCAATACCGGCACCCTTCCGAACGGCAATTCGGAAGCAACGGAAGCGGTCGTCAATCCGACAAACGGGAACATTATCGTAGCCGGTGTTTTTGAAAACACTGTCTCGCAGAAAGACGGCGGTATCTGGAGCATCACTACTTCCGGTGTCACCAACTGGAGCCGAAGCCATAATTTCTTCGGTGATTTCACCTCTGCCTTCGAAGCGGTGACCGCGACCTCATCGTCTCAGGCTGTCGCCGTCGGGTATTCGTATGTGGAAGGGAATGAACGCGACGCTCTCATCCGACTGGTCACCAACAGCGGACAATTCCTGTGCGACCGCCTATTCAACGGCACTAATGATGCCGACGATGAACTGGTCGACGCCGTAACGGATGCCAACGGGTTGATTTATGCAGTCGGTTATACTAAAGGGGCTGGACAGAAGAGCAACTACCT
>JBJOMA010000047.1:0-3351 GCA_046052625.1 Bacteroidota bacterium | reverse complement strand
AACTCCGTGCCCGAAGGCGACAGCGCGGCAGCGCGGACTTTTTCTTTGCAAAGCGGGACGTTCCGTACTAATGCAAGGTCAGACAACCGCCAGCAGATGATACTGCCGTCGCCGCCGGCCGTATAAATACGGTCGTGTACCATAGAATAACGTATGTCGAAGATCCCTTGCTTGTGAAGCGCGATATTCCGGATCTCTTTACCGGCGACGAGATCGATGACGTGCAAATTACCCGAAGAAGTACCGATCAACAACCACGATTTTTCAGGAACCAGTCGCAGGGAATAGACGATGGCACCGACGCTCACAAGTCCTGACGGAGGTTCATCACCCGCTAACTTCCATTTACTGACGAGCCGGTCACTGCTACCGGAAAAGAAATATCCTTCTTCTGCAGCTTTCTCAAGCGCATAGACCGATCCTTCATGACCGAGGAAGACGTTGGCGCGGGTGACTGATAACATGGTGGATTAAAACGACCGGGCTGCAAAACTATCCAATTAACCGCATTAATAAATGCGTATCAACCGAACACCTTGGTTCCTTCCGAGCAGTTGGTACAGATATCGATCTCGCTTCGCCCCTTGAAAAGCTTTTTCCTGAAATCCTGATACGGCGGGGAGAACCAAACCGAGCGGAAGGGTTCCCCGTTCAGGTCACCGACCTGATGTCGCGCATCCTTATCGAAACAACAGGGTACGATTTTGCCGTCCCACGTCATGACGCAGGAATGCCACATCTTCCAGCAGCTGTTGCGAAGCGGATTTTTTATTTTCCATGTCCCATCCGGTTGACGAACATATCGTGCGTGCTGCTCTTGTGAAGGGATCAGGGCATGGTCATCGGACGGCGCATACACCTGCGCTGTTTTGAAAAGGACGCGATCAACGCCGATTTCCCGGGCGATAGCGGCCAACCGATCCAGTTCATGTTCATTCGGTCGGACAATCAAAACCTGGAAGACCACCTGCGGATGAGCGGAATTCAGTTTCCGCTTCCATTCGACCAGCCGTTTTATGCCTTCAAGGACCTTGTCCAGCGATCCGCCGACACGGTATTGTGCGTAGGATTCCTGGGTAGCTCCGTCAACAGACACAATAAGCTTATCCAGACCGGACTCCACGGTCGCTTTAGCAGTCGCATCATCCAGGTAATGGCCGTTCGTAGACGTGGTTACGTGCAACCGCTTGCGCTTGGCCATCTGCACGAGCCGGATGAATTCCGGATGGAGATAAGGTTCACCCTGAAAGTAGAGTGTCAGGAACATCAGGTGTCCGGCCGTCTGCTCGAGGACACGTTCGAAAAGTCCGTTGTCCAACATGCCGGTCGGACGGGAGAATGAACGAAGTCCGCTGGGGCATTCGGGACACCGTAAATTGCAGGAAGTCGTAGGCTCGACCGAGAGTGCGATGGGCAAGCCCGGGCGAACCGGCTTTCCGGCTATCCGGGAGAGCCAATAAGAACCGAGTATAGCCGCCGCATTAATACACCTGCGCAAAGTCAGTGCAGGAAAAAAGGATGCGATGCGGGTCATCATACGTGCGGCAATCGGTGTAAAAATACGATAAATGGCTCCCGGACCGGGGGCAAAACGGTTAAGAACGCTCTTAATAAGTCCGTTCAACTTGCTGAAATCTGGGTGGTCAGTGCCTGAGCCAAGCGGTACTTTAGAGGTTGACTACATGCATCCGTATAAAAAGTTAACCCTGAGTGCAGGATTGATCCTGAGTGCGTTACATGGATCAGCCTCGAACGACGTATGCTCAGAAGCGACGCCGCTTTGCGCGAATATCGGACTGATCAGTACCAATGCCGGAGCGACAGCATCGGCGGGTGACACACTAAGCTGCGGTGACCAGACCGTAAGCAATAACCTCTGGTTCACCGTTCAAGCCATCACAGCCTGTCCGGTCAATATCACCGTATACAATATCAACAATCCCGGCGGACTGGAAATGGAGATTTTCACGGGAACCTGCGGCAACCTGGTATCTACCGGACTGTGTGCGACCGGGTCTCCGGCCACAGCAGGTCGTATGACGATACCAATTACAACGGTAGCTGGAACGCTGTATTACATCATGGTGGACGGCGGGAACGGGAACACCGAATCATTCGGAATCATCGCATCGACCAACGCAGCCAATATAGTGGGGCGTCCGAATTCGAACTTTAACACAAGTCCCACATTCGGTTGCGCACCGTTAGCGGTCACGCTTGAAAACACTACTGTCCTTCAGGGAGGCAGCAACATCACCTATGAATGGCAGATCGATAACGGCGCCTACCTCCCGGCCAGCGGCGCAGACACTACTGTTGTCATCGGCGCCACGGGCATGCACACCCTTGCATTGCGAGTATGCAATACGGAATGCGGTTGCAAGATCGTCAGCCAGGATGTGCAAGTGCAAGAACTGGTAGGCAGTATCATTGCAATTCCTGCCGGTATCTGTACAGGTAACGTATTCGATTTCGAAGGGGTGGCGAGCGTACAACCGGATCCGCCTTTTTCAGATCCTGGAGTGACAGACTGGTCCTGGAATTTCGGCGACCCCTCATCCGGAGCGGACAGTGTCGCATCCGGACAATCGGTCAGCCATGCTTTCTCAGGAAGCCAGAATACATATACCGTGACGCTGACGATTTCAGGCGCCTGTAGCACCACCACCGTCACACAGCAGGTGACCATCGACGCTCCTCCGCAATTATCGACCAATAGCGATGTGACCGCCTGCCTGAATGGCAGCGCCTCCTTGGTTGCGAATATGAGCGGAAACGCGCCTCCTTTCAGCTATCTCTGGAACGGCTCCGCCACGGTCAGCTGTAACAGTTGCGATTCCACCACCGCAACGGGCTGGAGCACAACCGGTGATTTCTACTACACGGTGACTGCCACAGATGCGAACGGATGCACCCTTACCGACAGCGTAACCGTACATGTGCTTCCATTGCCGGTCGCAAGCGCTACGCCGTATTTCCTGGTGTGCCGCGGCGATACGGTCAGTCTTTCCGCTACGGTAAACGGCGGTACAGCACCTTACTCTTATTCATGGTCACCCGGCCAAAACCTGAGTGATCCCGCAAACGCAACACCGACACTGACCGCATGGTCCGATCAGATCGTCTGTCTGACCGTGACGGACTCCAACGGCTGCGTTTCCAACCTGACCTGCTCGGATATACTGCTTTATCCTTCTCCAACGGTAACTCCCGACCTGCCGGAAGTCTGCGTGACCGAGCCCAATCCGCAAAACACTTTCACCGTAACAGGAGCCGGAGCCGGTTGCGTCTATTCGTGGAGCACTTCACCGGATTATCCATTCATCTCTTCGTCGAATATTGATTCTTCGG
>JBJOMA010000046.1:0-9475 GCA_046052625.1 Bacteroidota bacterium | reverse complement strand
TGATCCGTAAGCAACGGTCCGGAGAGACAGTTCGGCAACAGTTTCCGGCGCGGATCTCATTCAATATTTCAAACGTGCCCTGCGGATTTCCGGTGAAGTCGACGTTATAGGTAGGCACTCCACCTGTACAGTTCGGGTTGAACTGAGCCGTCAATTCGAACGGTACGATTAACGATGAAATAATCAACAGCGTAACCGCAAAGTTTGACAAGAACGAGGGACGGTTGAATGACTTAATTGATTTTTTGATATCGACCATGGATGTATGGATTGCTTTTCTTACGCAAGGATGAACAAGGCATCCTTTTGAATTCAGTTAGTAAAAAATACGCTTATTGTCAATGTGAAAGGTCGATGTTAACATTCTGAGCACAGCCTTGCACAAATCGTAATTTTCAACATTTTTTTACACACGAATTTCCCAAAACGAGAAATGGCGCCTGTGTTTTCACAAGCGCCATTTTCGCAGGCAAGGTCGGCAATAAACCGCCTGCCGGATCAGGAAATCATCTAACTCAGAAGTAGGCTGGTCCTTTCTTCATATCCACATTTCGTCCAAAATCGTAACCGATCATCAATTCGTGAGAACCGGAACTGTAATTACGGATATCCGACAGGGTGTAATCATAACTGTAACCGAAACGCAGCCGCTTGTTAACCTGAAACTCGAGCAATCCTACAATGGCATCGCCTGTCCGGTAACTGGCACCGACCCATAAGATCTTTGAGAGTAATACATTGACGTTGAAATCGGCCTGTAACGGAGCATGTGCCACGTATTTGATAAGCATGCTCGGCTTGAGGATGACGTCCGGATTCAATTCAAAAACAGCTCCTCCGGATGCGAAATAGTGCCGCACCTGTCGGGGTATGTAGGCGTCGATGGCAGCGGATGAGCTAAGCGCCTGGCTCTCGTCATAGCTGATAACCGTAGGGACCGAAATACCGGCATAATATTTCGAGGTATACAGATACATACCAGTTCCCACATTCGGCAGGAACTTCGAAACACGATTACGGTCGAAGACAAGATCACCTTCGTCCCAATACCGGAGATCAGTGTTATTACACGCGAAAAAAGACCCGCCTGCTCGAAGACCGAGACTCAACATCATTCCTTCTTTTACCCGGAGGTGATAAGCGCCGTTCGCATACATATCAGTACGGTCGGTCATGCCGACACGGTCATGGCTGACCAGTCCGCCCCACCCCATAGAGGTAGTACCGACCCTGCCGTGTACGCTGCCGATCTGCGTGACCGGCGCTCCCTCCATACCGACCCATTGCCTGCGGTACAGCAGCTGACTGACGGTATAATCCTTGTTCCCGGCGTAAGCCGGATTAACGACAAGATGATTAAACATGTACTGACTGAGCAATACATCCTGTTGTGCATTCGCATATTCATAGCCTGCCGAAAGCAGGATGATGAAGAGTGATATTCGATGTATAATTTTCATGATGTACTAGATTTAAAAAATTATCTGCGGAGCTCTACATATGAGTTGGCTCTGAAATCGTTCGCCACGGATTCGAAAATCACGAAGTAGGTACCGTCCGGCAACAATTCTCCCGATCCGTTCTGCCCGAACCAATCCCCGTTCCTGAAATCCTTTTGGGAGAACACTTCGTTGCCCCAACGATTGAATACGCGAAGTACGTTTCGCGGGTATTCGGACAACCCCTTGATTTCGTAACTGTCATTCTTCCCGTCACTGTTGGGGGAATATGCGGTCGGCAGACCGAAATCACATTCACGCGAGTAGACGACCATGAGTGCACTCTTCTCGCATTGCCCCGCGGAGAGCGTCCAGCGCAGGGTATCCCTTCCCGCATTGATGATGTTGACAATGGCAGAAGGGTCGCTCGGATCGCTGAAGACCGCGCCGTTCATACTGTTCCAGGTACCCGTCATGCCGGCAGGAAGATTAGCCCTCAGCAAGAGCGCCGCTTCTCCGCAGAAAGTCGTATCGGGACTTATCACCGCTTCAACCTGACTGAAATCCGTGACAGACAATTCAGCAGATGCAGTGCAGCCGAAAGGATCCGTGACCGTCCAAATAAGTCGATTGTCGCCCTGGATCAATCCTGCAACTGTGGCTTGCGTTGAATTGATATCCGAAAACTGAACCGAGGGAACAGATGAACTCCATACGCCGCTTTGACCGGGTTCAAGAACGGCATTCAGCATAAGACCGTCGCCTTCACAGAGGATCACGTCGGATCCGGGTTGAGCCGTCAGTTGCGGCGGATCAGGAATGGTTAAACGCAAAACAGACGTACATCCGTTATTATCGGTCGCAGTGACCTCATAATCGCCGGCAGGAACACCGGAAATAATTCCGGAAGTGGCGCCGTTGAAATCCCAGTTGAAGGTTACCGCCCCGCTACCGCCGATTACGGATACTGCAGCTGAACCGTCATTTCCGCCGTAACAGAGTGGCGTCAAGACGTGATCCAAGGTAAGTTTCAGTTCATCAGGCTCGTCCAATATCGCCTGACCGTTGAATTCACAGCCGTTCGCATCCGTGACTGTAAAGTTGTAAGTTCCGGCAGAAAGCTGATCCAGCAGAGGATGCATGTTCTGTACACCGTTCCATGCATAGGTAAATGGTGCGGTACCTCCGCTTATAGCCCCTATTTCCAAGGAACCGTTCTGACCTCCGTGACAGTCCGGTTGCGTCGATTGCACCGTTACATCCAGTGCAGCCGGAGACTCGATTACAATAGTATTGAACGCCTGACAACCGTTTGCATCCATTATGGAAGCGGTGTAAGTGCCGGCCGAAAGTCCATATACCGTATCTGAATGCTGTACCGGAACCGTACTCCAGGTATACGTGAAAGGTGGCACTCCGCCTTGAGGAATGACGACCGCTTTTCCGTCGTTAAGTCCGTTACAGCTGACGTTGGCAATCGCGATGATGGTAGGAATAGGCAGGTCGATGTTCGAGACGTTGACCGTGCCTTGAGCCTGACAGCCGTTCGCATCAACAACACTCACCCGGTAAATACCCGCTGGCACCTGCGGTAACGTAGAATTGTTCGAGAATCCCTGTCCCCAGTCATAAAGGTATCCGGGTGTACCGCCGGCGACATTCACAGCCGCCGATCCGTCAGAAGCTCCGCAAGTAGCCGGCAATGAAGCTCCCGTCAACAAGATGGATGGCGGAGCCAATATGCTGACAGTCTGTATCTGTATGCAACCGTTACCGTCCGTGACCCGGACGGCATAATCACCGGAAGCGGCATTGGAAATTTGGGAGGTAGTGGAAAGTATCGGTTGCGTGTTCGGCAACATGATCCATTCATACGAATAACCTCCGGTACCGCCGACAACACTCACCGAAGCGAAGCCATTCGATTCGCCCTGACATGTTGCATGAATAACGGAATCCGTCACCACGGTGATTCCCGAAGAAGGCTCTGTAACAGTAAAACCGCGGCTGACAGAACATCCGCTCAGCGGGTCCGTCAGCGTCACGCTGTAGGAACCAGGAGCAAGTCCGGACAGGGAGCTGACACCCGACTGTCCTGTAGACCATTGGATATCGGAGCCGGGGGTCCCGCTCAAAACGTATGCCGATCCGTCGATACCACCATGGCAGGTCACATCCGATGCGAGCACCTGCAGATAGGGCTCGCGGACGGTGATGGAATAAGAGAATGTCTGATAAGCGCTCATCGGACATGCGTCGTCGCGCACGGTTACTGTGAACATATACGGCGCTGAGCGCGCGTCTCCGGCGCCCGGTGTCCAACAGAAGGTTCCGGTTGGACGGGATCCGGTTGAAACCTGGAAATTCGCTCCCGGTATCCCCTGATTCCATTGAAGTGTCAAACGTTGCGATGCATCGATGTCAGACGACTGGATATCAAAACAAAATGAGGTTCCCGGGCAGATGACCGTATCTCGAACCGAAGTCCCCCCTATTCCACTCAGTTCAGGCAGATTGTTGGTGCACGGCCTGACATAGATGGCCATATCCCTGACAACAGAACCGATAAGGACACCCTCCCTGTATTCCGAAATCATCACTGATAAGACGCTGACCTCCTGAAGAACGGGAGTCATGGTGATATCGCCTGTGGTAGGGTCCATGTGCATCGGCGGATTGGAAGTAATCGGGGTCGTAGCGGAATATCCCGGCAAATAGGGAATATCCGTGGTCGATGTACTTCTGGGGGTTACCAGCTGATACACTAACGAATCGCCGTCCTGGTCCACGATTCCATGATTAAAAATGAAATCCTGACCGATGCAGACGAAGGTGATAGGCACATTGGTGAACTGCGGCGAATTGTTGTAGTCGTAGTCAAGGTTGTTGAGCGTAGCTGATACATACATACCGGGATTCGAACCTACGGAACACGGCTGCGGTGTCTGAAGGGTGGTGATATCGCAATTACGGCAGCAGTAACTCCAACTGAACACCCAGTCGTTGCACCGTTCCGGGAGCGTGACAAGTTTCGAGTAGCGGTATTCCTGAATTCCCGGAACGGTCGATGCCGGATCCGAACAGACCGTGGAGGCGCTGGGACAGGGATAGGAAATTTCCACTCCGGTTCCGGCCACTCTCAATAGCGTGTCTGAGAAGCGACGGTGACAATTTTCGGAAACGAATTCAATTCCCACGCCGGCGGGGGGACGAGAACCGAGACAATCCCGATAAAAAGTCAATTCGACCCTGTAGGTGTTACCTGCAACGTGTGTATAAGATATATCGGCTCCTACAAGGTGAGTTGCACTACAGTCAACCGGCATGAAGAAACAGATGACCGGCAACAGCAGCGGTAGTAAAAGTGTGTGTAACGTACTGCGCATGATAAAAGAATTTTAGCGGAACCGGAGCAAACAGCTCCCGACCCAACGCTAATAATAGTGACACACTAGAACTTGCGGGGCTCAAATTCAGCAAACAGCTTGCAAGAGCCCAATTGGCCTTAAAACAGAAAAAAGGCTTTCCAATTACGATTTTTTGAAGATGAAAGTAATTGAACAGAGGCGCGAATAGGGTAAATCCGTAGGCGAAACTGAATCAGGCTGTGGTGAAAGCAGGCAAAAGACGGGAATCAGACAAGTCAACAAAAGCCTGATAAACCTTACAGTATCGAAGTATGATAAACCTTCAAAAAAGCCTGTTCAGGCGTATTTTTTACACCAATAATCCAATAAAACCAGACGCCAGACAAGGTTAGCATTCCGGTTTTCCCCCTTCTTGAATTCGTCAATCAAGGCGATCCCTTTTTGGCGGTTAAGGAATTCCAGCGGCTCCAGACGTGTCTCCAACAACCAGGATAAAGGCCCTCGCAACCATTTCACCTCGCCCGGCGTGACAAAACCTTTCTTGTCCTTACGCTGAACAATCGCCTCCGGAAGTATGCCCTCCAAAGACTTCCGCAACAAGCGCTTGGTGACCCCGTTATGCAACTTAGCTTCGTCCGGCAGACCGAAAACAAACTCGACGAGCCGGTGGTCCAGGAAAGGCACACGTGATTCTATTGAAAAAGCCATGCTGTTCCGATCCTCGAATTGCAACAAGGTAGGCAAGGACGAAGTCGACATCAACTGGTATAAGAAACGGTTCAGTCGGGAACCTTTGACATCCGGCAGGCGGAACGGGACTTCTTTGTCCTTTCCAAGAAAAGGATAATAACTACTGTATTCCAATTCGTATAAGCGTTGCTCGGTGGATGTACCTGCCAGCATGCTTTTCATCAGGACATTGGCCCGTTTGAAAGCGGACATTCCCTGCATAGAACCATGTGCCGACCATTGACGCAACGCGGACAGCGGATGAAAAGCAAGAAGCTCCCCTCCTATCAGTCGATAGAAAGAATGCAGGTAACCGGCCAGATATTCGTCGCTTCCTTGCCCGTCCAGCAGCACCTTCACGCCTTTAGAATGTGCCAGCCGCATGACGAAAAACTGGGAGATGGGTGATGAACCGGCCAAGGGTACATCAGCATGGTATACGGCCTTCTCGAACGAGTCACGTATATCTGTATCGTTCGGTTGGAAATAATAGGGATCAAGGCCTGGATATCGCTTGAGCACCTCACCGACCCAGGGTCGTTCGTCCACGGCATCTTGCCCTTCGTAGTAAACAGTGAATGTCTTCAGTTTGGAAGCCGGGTACAGTCCGGATACGGCAGAAGTAATAGCCGAACTGTCCAGTCCACCGCTCAGACAACTTCCAACCTCGACGTCGCTGCGCATATGCAGCCGAATACTGTCATGGAAGAGTTCCCGGAACTTTCCGGCAGCAGCTGAAAAATCAGACGTGCGTGTCTGTTCAGTATGTAATTCCCAGTACCGCTCCACCTTAACCCGTCCCTCCGAAACAAACAGATTGCACCCGGCGGGTAACGTTTTGACGGAATCGTAATAGGACTCATCGTGATAGGCGTTCCAACCCAACTGCAAGCCACGAAGCGCCTGCTGTACATTGACAGCAGCTGAGAAGACAGGCGATGGACGCAACGCTTTGTATTCGGACCCGAAATAAAATCTTCCACCCTGCTCTATGTAATGAAAGGGTTTGATGCCGAAACGGTCGCGGGAACAGAACAACAATCGCTTGGCAGGATCCCACAAGGCGAACGCCCACATTCCCACAAACCGTTGGACACACGCAGCACCGAAACGGCGGTAGGCGGCCTGTACCACTTCCGTATCCGTCTGCGTGCGGAACCGGTCGCCCATCGCCTCCAATTCGCTTCTTAGCTCGCGGTAATTATATACCTCACCGTTGAAGACGATAACGGTACCGAATGCATGCATCGGCTGGTTGCCTTCCGGAGAAAGATCCAGGATACTCAAGCGGTTATGGCCAAGGACGACGGGGAGGTCGACAAACGTATCCCGAGCATCAGGACCACGGTGTGCGATCGCCTCCAGCATTTTTGCAATCAACGTCCCCGACTCCTCGTGTCCGAGTCGATGATCGATGAAGCCGGCAATTCCGCACATAGGGTGACGTTAATTAAGCGTACAGGGTCAGGTAGCGGAATTCTTGCGCCGGTATTCAAGTAAGAAGAGTGCGGCAACAAGGGCCAGCAATAACGATGAACTGGCCAGCGCGACCTTCTCACCTGTGACTACGGATGCCGGTTCGAAGCGGAACTCGATCTTGTGTGTGCCGGGCGGAAGCAACATGCCCCGCAGCACATAATTGGTCCTGAAGTACGGAGCGGATTTTCCGTCGATATAAGCATTCCACCCCTTGTCATAGAACACTTCCGAGAATACGGTGAGGCGCTGCGCCGAGGAAGAATAGTCGTATACCAGATGATTGGGTCGATAAGAGCTAAGTCGGATGGTCGCCGTGGAGTCCGGCTGGAAAGTATATGCTTTCAGTTGATCTTCGTATCGACGGTCGACAATCATCTGCTCGGTCGGATTGAACGCGGAGACAGCGACGATTTCGGAATCGGAATTCGGAACTAACCGGTAAGCGGGAACGAACCATGCATTACCCAAGGCGCCGAAATTGGTGAACGGCGGTGCGTCCTTGTTATAGATGATGTATTTCGCATTGAGCATGTTCAACACCGGCTGACCGGTCAGTACTTGCATCATTTCGGGGCTTTGAGCATTCATAGCACCACGGATCGCTCCGATCTCTCCGGTAATGCTGTTCTCGATCAGCTCCTGATACCGTTTCATCTTTGCACCATGATACCCTCCGATCGATTGATGGAAGTAAGAAGTACTGGCATCGTTGAAGGTGTTTACCGCAAGGTTTAACACACGATAACTTCCGGTATCCTGACTGATAGCCAGATCAGCAGTCGAAGGTTGCCAGGGCTCCGACTCACCGGTAACACGCTGATAATCCTCTTCACCCAGATAACGGCTGTTCACGGCCCCAAGATCGATCAGTACCAGAAATAGCAGGGAGAAGATGAAAATACGGTTATCATAGCGGTAGCGCAGGAAGCTGAGCACCAGCAAGGAGGCCATCACCAGAAAAAAGAGCGACCGCATCGCATCCTGTTTGACGATCTCAGCACGAACCGCTGAAAGCGCACTGAAAAATCCGTCTAAAACGTCCTGACCGATCTGTCGGCCTTCGACGGATTTCACCACTTGGTCGTATTCGGTCTGGGTATAGAAGTCAGTGAACATTCCGGGATTGATCATGACCAGGAACGTGAAGCCTACGACACCGGAAATGACATACAGGATCGTCTTCCGGTGTTTGTTCCAGATCTCCTTGTCTCGCACCAGTTTGTCCACTAAAAGGATCGCCAGCAATGGCATGGTGAACTCGGCAATCACGAGCGTCATGGCGACTGCCCGGAATTTGTCGTAACCCGGAACGTTATCCAAGAAGAAGTTGGTGAAGCCCATGAAATTCCTGCCCCAGCTTAGCAGGAGTGAAAGGACCGTGGCGGACAGCAGCCACCATTTGACCGGCCCCTCGAGCAGGAATAATCCAAGCAGAAACAACAGGACAACAATGGCACCTACGTAAACCGGACCGTTGGTGAAGGGCTGGTCGCCGAAATAGGCTCCAAAATTGGAAAGGTTCTCACGGTAATTGGAATCAGCTTTCTTCAGCGCATCACGGTGGTTCTTGGCAATAGGCTCGCTGGCACTGCCTTTGAAACCGGGAATCAACAAGGTGAAGCTCTCCCCGATACCGTAACTCCAATCAGTGATGTAATCCCGGTCAAGGCCGGAAGTCTTATTCGCCTGGTCGCTCGTCAACTCCGACTGGCCGCGCGTGGAGTACTTCGCATATTCCTGTGTCACCAAGATGTTCGTGATATTCGAACCCGCCGCCAGTACGACCATGACGACCATGAGACCGACCGCTTTGAGAAAACCGACAATCCTGTTTTCGCGGATTGCGGCATAGAGCTCTGCAATACCAAGCAGCAGTACGATCAACAGCAGGTAATAGGTGATTTGAAAGTGATTGGTGTTCAGCTCCAGGGCCATGGCCAATCCGGTCAAGGCCGCTCCGAGCCATAACCGCCCGCGGAACGTCATAAGCACTCCGGCAATCACCGGCGCCATGTAAGCGATGGCATGCACTTTCGAATTATGACCTGCCTCGATGACAATGAAGAAATAACTGCTGAATGCGAAAGCAACGGCACCAAGTACAGAAACCTTCGGATCCACGCGCAAGGTGATGAGCAGGAAATAGAATCCTGCCATGAAAAGGAATACCATGTTCGCAGGCGTAGGCAGACCGAGTTGCAGCGCCTTATCGACATATTGAATGAGATTGGCCGGATAGACCGCCGAAATCTGATAAGCCGGCATGCCGCCGAACATGGAATTGGTCCAGAAACTTTGTTCCCCGGTCTCTTTCTTGAAATCCAGGATCTCCTTCGACATGCCTTTCCAGTTGTCTACGTCCGTCTGACGCATCTCTTTTCCGTTGAATATCGGACGGAAGACGACGAATACGATTGCGAGAAAAAACAGGATGGCGTAAAGATGGGGAAGGTATTTCTT